>WTCH01000351.1 GCA_013138675.1 Woeseiaceae bacterium
TTCACGTTGGCGATACATCAATGACGCAGCTAACCTTCGGCTTTCAACTGGGTGGCCAGGCGTTTAGCCAGATTATCTTCTTCGAAGATGAACGCGCCTTCACTCAGTTTTCTAGCGGTAATTTCGAATTTGGCGCACAGGCGACGGCTGTCGCAATAACGGCTGGGGCATCTGCTTCAGCAACCACGACCGGTCAATCTGCCGGTGCCAGTGGGGGAAGAAACGATGCCAAATCAGTCGGTGACTATCACCGGGGGATGGCCACATTCACCATCGCCAAGGGTGGTTTGATGTACGAAGCCACAATCGGTGGACAGAAGTTTCAGTACAAGAACGTTAAGTCACCCGATTGAAACGCCACGTAAAAACTTAGAGCCCCTTCCAGGGCTCTTCTCTTTTACATCAGCTCGGAAACCGCGCGGTGCGCCTCCTCAATAGCGGACTCGGTCATAGCGTTTGATGATGCATCGGTATTGGCGATCGCGATGTTGCCGATCGATCGCCGTGCATCGACCCATGGGCGGCGTTCGTGCTGCCAGTACTCAGGCCACCACGCCACGTCACCCGACTCGGTATCGACCGATAACGCATAGCCATGCGGCCAGCGATTAACCGTGATGGCGGCGATATCCCGGGCCGGGTCGAACCCGCCCGGGCCGAGCACACTATCCAGCTGCTCGCGAACATGTCTCTCGAACGTGTCGAACGAGGTCTCGAGCAAGGCCCGACGCCCTGCCCGGAACTGGTCGGGTGCCGGCAATCCGGGTGCCGTCGGAATGTGCTGCAGGTGCAAAACGACCGGCTCATCCGGTGACTGGGAAAAACGGTAGTCACCAATACTCACTGGCCGGTTCACCCTTATGGAATGAAAAAAGCTGCCTGGACAAAACACGCGCCAGAAACCCAGGTCGACAAAACTCCGCCAGTTGCGAACCAGGACATTGGTGTAGACGAGCGGAGCGCGCACCGAACTTCCCTGCGCCGCAGCCTGGTCCTCCGGCACGTCGGGACAGACGTGCGGCAACATTGCGTGGTAACCGGCCCAGACGACTTTGCTGGCCGTCACCGTCCGACCGAGGTTTGCATTGACGTACGTGACATCGAGGTCGCCACCGAGATCACCGTTTTGGTGGCTCAGGCCGACGACCGTGCTGTTCAGGCGAATGCGAGCCGGATTTGTTTCCTGATCAAGTTTGGAATAGTCAAAGCGCGCCATGACGATGTCTTCCATCGAATCGCCAGGCGCGCATCCGGGAACGAGCTTGCGTACCAGCAAGCGGGCAACGGACGCATTGCCATCCGGGTAATAGAAATCGACGCCGCTCTCTTCGGCGCCCTCCTCATTGGCGTAGCCGATGTCCATACCGGCAAATCCAGGATAACCTTCTATCCAGGCGAGCCAGCCCGGTAGTGCATCCGCGCCAATCGCCCAGACACCGTGTGACCACCTCTGCAAGAAGGTCAGTGCTTCATCGCCAATGCCGGCGAACGATTTGAGATAGTCACGCCAACTGTGAGACTCGAGCACGGCGCGGCGTTCCGTTGGCGTCATACCGGCGAGGTAGTCTTCCTCGTCTGCGAACAGTCGCTTGAGCTCTTCGTTTGCCGACGCCGACAACGGAGCTTCATCGAACGCGTCCGTGTATCCCCGCCCCCCAACCGCGAGGTAATCAGCCCCAAAGGTGTCCCGGTCGAAGAAAACGGCCCTTTTTTCCATGCCGAGCGATTTGAAGAGACCTTCGTGATGGAATTCACTGTACCGTTCAGCGTCGATGCCAAGCTCATGCATCACTTGTTTGGCTACTGCCGGATAGGAGTTCGACGCCTCAATGTACATCGTTCCGCCAAGCCCGAGTAACGTTCGGCCATCGATCGTGAACTCGTTGCGTTTTGCGTGTCCACCGAAGTCGTCGTGATTGTCCAGAATGAGGATCCGTGCGTTCGGGTTTACATCGCGACGGTAGATATGCGCCGCAGACAAGCCGCTGATGCCTGCACCGACAACAACAAGATCGTAATGTTCGTCGGTTTTCTCGGCGACCCATTGCTGGCCCTGAACTGCGGCGTGGGCCACTTCGAAAGAACCAGCGTGGGAACCGCGCATCCCGGTCTCGGCCGGCGGATAGTACGCTGACGGGCCCTCGACAATCGGCTCACCGGATCTTGTGCACGCGGGTAGTAGTGAGGCACCGATTGCAACGCTGACTCCGTTCAGAAAGTCACGCCTGGAGATTGCCTGGTCCATGCCCAGGCGCCGGTCACGCGTGCGCATCATCCCTCCTTAAGTTGCCTGTCGATGGATCCAACGCAATGGCAGGCTGACACCGAACAGGAAAAGGGTCAACAGGCCCAGGTGCACATTTTTAGAATTGGATATTCGATTGACAAGATCTGTTAATCCATTTGCCGATTTGGAGCATCTAACAATTAGACAACCAAACGTGGGGCTGGCTTGCCCCGGAGGATCAATACGTGAACTCGACACCAAACATCAGGTTTTTGGCTCTGTGCGGCATACTGCTGAGCAGTTTTTGGGCTGCTAGTGCATCCGGCGCCACCGGCTCTTTTCAAGAGACATTGTCAGTCGATGGCCCACTTGTACTGGATGTCTCGACGGGCAGCGGTTCGATCGAGATTATCTCGGGCGACTCGCAACGCGTTGAAGTCACGGGACACATCAAGGTCGGTGCGGGGTCGTTTCTCGGTGTTTTCCAGGGAAACAGCGATGAAAAGCAGGCGTTGGTGGACCAGCTGGAAAACGAACCACCGATAAGCCTCGTTGACGGCCGCCTCGAGGTTGGCCATCTCAAGGGCCGTGAATACGAACGCAACGTCTCAATAAGCTACGAAATCGTAGTGCCTGCCGGTACCGAAGTGATATCGCACACGGGATCAGGCTCGATGACGATTTCAGGGGTTGCCGGCCCTGTCGACGCGAAAACAGGATCTGGCAGCATTACGCTCACGGATATCGGAGATTCAGTTAATGCACGTTCCGGAAGCGGCGGCATTCGTGCCGATAACATCGCCGGTGCCTTTGAGGCCCATACGGGCAGTGGCAACGTTCGCCTGACACAAACGGCACCGGGAGACGTCGACGTCACAGTGGGCTCCGGTGGTGCCAATCTACAGGGGGTCGTCGGCGCGCTGCGTGTAGAGGCTGGCAGCGGTCGTGTTGAAATTGACGGTCGGCAGGCAGGTGCCTGGAACATCGACACAGGATCGGGATCCGTGCGGATCAGGTTGCCAGAGGATGCCGCATTCGAGCTCGACGCACACACAGGATCGGGTGGAATAATCGTTGATCACCCATTGACCATTCAGGGCAAGGTTTCCAAGAGACGCATGCGGGGCGACGTTCGCGGTGGCGGAAATCTTCTCGCCGTCGAAACCGGTTCGGGCGGAATTCGGATCGAGTAAGTCTGTTGCCCATGGTGACGTCAAGCATGTGATGCTATTAACAGCGACGGCCTGTCATTTGCATGTTTGTCATCCAGAAAGGGGAACTATCTAAGAGCCACCCTATAGGGGGGGAAGGTCACTCGCCCGCTGGGGCGTAAGGTCTCTCCCCACACGCCTGCCTCCACAGGTGGAAGGGAAGTCGCATCTGAAATGGTGATCGCAGGGAAGACAGCAGTAACGATCGATCCCGCACAGCACGGATTGAAGCAGCATGAGATGACGACATCCACCGTTGTCTTCATGATCTTCAGTCTGTGTGCCGCCGGCTGCTACGGAATCGAAGAGATGATCCCGCAGGCAGGACCTGGGCTAACGCTCGTAATGTTGATCGTGCTGCCGTTCCTGTGGAGCACCCCGATGGGCCTGGTGGCGGCGGAACTCGGATCCGCGCTGCCGCAAGAGGGTGGATATTACAAGTGGGTGCAGCGTGCTCTCGGCGAATTCTGGGGATTTCAGGCTGGCTGGTGGCGGACGATTTCCGTCTACTTCGACAATACGCTCTATGTCGTGCTTGCCGGATCCTATCTGGGCTCGGTCTTGCAGCTATCAGGATTACAGGAGTACCTGTTCAAAGCCTCCATCGTGATCATCTTCACCTACATCAATATCCGGGGTATCAGGGATGTAGGAGCGGTAAGTTCGCTCATCTCGATCCTTGTGCTGGCGGCATTCGCACTGGTTGCCGGGGTTGGCTTTGCACAATGGCAAACAAATCCCTTTGTTCCTTTCATCCCACCGGATCAATCCCTGCTGCAGAGTCTCGGCTACGGGCTTGCCATTGGGATGTGGGTGTACTCCGGCTATGAGTCGATGTCGACGATGGCCGGGGAACTCAAGGATCCGCAGGTGATTCCGAGAGCCACATTGATTACCGTTCCGCTGATCATGGCGACCTACATACTGCCCACGATGGGCGGACTCGCTTCCCTGGGCAATTGGAGTGAATGGGCGTCAGAAGGGGGCCTGACGTACGGCGATGTGGTGACACAGGTCGCGCCGGCTCTCGGCCTGTTCTTCGTGTTCATCGCAATCATCGCCCAGTTCTCGATCTTCAATACCTATATTGCATCCGGCTCGAGGGGGTTCTTCGCGCTGGCCGACGACAATCTGGCGCCAAAGGTCCTCGTCAAGTGCAGCAAGGAACGCGGTGTTCCCTATGTAGCGGTGCTGTCGCTGGGTATC
>WTCH01000383.1 GCA_013138675.1 Woeseiaceae bacterium
GAAAAGAGCGAGCTGGCCAGCCAGGCAGAGGTCGCACTGTCAGCGATGACTATGCTAACGGTGCTGCAAAACGACGGTTACGCGTTGTTGCCTTAAAAGACTGCCCGAACCAAAAGCAGGAATCCAACTGCAGCGATGGGAATGCCGATGGGCGCCGCAAGTACCGTGATCGTGATGGCGGTACCGGCCGTCATGAGCGCGAGCCCGATCAATGCACAGATCAGACGGCCCACCATTTCCACAACAAACGTCAGCAGGCGCCAAATGGCGTAAAATGGCCAAAGCAGAATTGGTATGTCTCTGTCGCTCATGATGGCAATCATACCTTCATCTTATCGATGAAATAGGCCACTTCATCGGATAAACGGGCATCATTCGCCGCAAATCTGGTCCTATTGTCATTCGGGGAAACCTTAATCCGGGAGGGGTTGCAGAGCATGGTGTCGTTCAAGATAAATTCCGAGGAAGTTTCGTACGAAGGGGATGCAGATACGCCCCTGTTGTGGGTCATTCGTGACCACCTGCGTTTGACCGGTACCAAGTTTGGATGTGGCGTCGGGCAATGTGGCGCTTGCACCGTGCATGTCGACGGTGCGGCACAGCGTTCCTGCGTCATGCCGGTGTCGGCGATAGACGGTCGCGATATCACCACGATCGAAGGGCTGGCGCCGTCTGCGGACGAGTTGCATCCCGTGCAGCAGGCCTGGCTCGAGAACGACGTGCCGCAATGCGGCTACTGCCAGGCCGGGCAGATCATGGCTGCCGTCGATTTTCTGAAAAACAACCCGAGCCCGTCGGATGAGGACATCAATAACGGTGTGACCAACATTTGCCGCTGCGGCACGTACGTGCGCATTCGCAAGGCGATTCATCGTGCGGCAGAGCTGTCGGCGGGAGAAGAGTCGTGAGCGCCGTCCTCAGCAAGTATCGAGCTACTCGCCGGCAGGTGCTGATTGCCGGCTCCGGCATCGCAGGCAGCCTCGTTATTGGCCTTCCCGCGTTCGCCTGGTAGGCGGAGGGTGAACGTGCGATTGGCTACTTTGTGCAAATCAATGCCGATGGCAGTGTCGTCATCGGCGCGAAAGAACCCGAGATTGGCCAGGGTCTGCGCACAGCGCTGCCGATGATGGTTGCAGAAGAACTGGACGTCGACTGGGACAAGGTCAGTATCCGGCAAATGCCGCTCGGCATCGTTAAGACAGCTGATGGATTTACCTGGAAGTACGGTGGTGGTCAGGGTGTTGGTGGCAGCACCGGGCTTACGAGCAACTGGGAGTTGATGCGCCAGGCTGGCGCTGATGCGCGTCGCCAGTTGATACGTGCAGCAGCGGCACGACTTGGGGTTGAGGAGTCGCAGTGCAGCACCAAACCGGGTGCGGTCGTTTGCCCATCAACGAACAGTGAGATTCCGTACGCTGACCTGGTCGTCGACGCGGCAGCACTGCCGATGCCGGAAGACACCACACCTCTCAAAGCCGTTGATGACTACCGCATCATCGGCACGCAGCGCAAGACGATCGATGCCCGGGACATCGTAACGGGCAAGACCAAATACGGTGTTGATACGGACCAGCCGCATATGCACTATGCAGTCATCGCGCGTGCGCCGGTCCTCAATGCAAAAGTTGCCTCATTTGATGACACGGCGGCACGCGAAGTGGATGGCGTACTCGATGTGTTCCGCATTGATGGCCCCAGTCCGGGTGAGCCTTACGTGATCCTGGCCAGCGGCGTGGCGGTCGTTGCGACATCGACCTGGGCGGCTATGAAAGGCCGTGCGGCGCTTGACATCGACTGGGAGGAGAGCCCCAACGCGACGGACAGCAGCGAGCGCTTCTGGCAGGAAAACGTAGAAATGCTCAAAGACGCCGGCCAGGTTGTGCTCGACGACGGCGATTTCGATGCCGCGATAGCATCGGCCGAGGCAACAGTGACGCATCAATACCGCGTACCGTTTGTCTCCCATTCGCCGCTGGAGCCTCAAAACTGCTACGCATACGTCAAGGCAGATGAGTGCCACATCATTGCACCGACGCAGATGCCAAGCGGGGCGTCGCGTGCGGCGGCGGCTGTGACCGGGCTGCCTCGTGAGAATATCCGCGTGGACATGACGCGGGTAGGCGGTGGTTTTGGTCGTCGGCTGACCAACGACTACGTCGCGGAAGCCGCGATGATCTCGATGAAGACGGGCTGGCCGATCAAGTTGCAGTGGTCACGCGAAGACGACATCAAGAACGACTTCTACCGTCCTGGCGGCTTGCACGAGATGCACGCCGGTGTCGATAACGACGGCAAGGTTATCGCCTGGGCGCAGCGACTAGCGAGCGGCAGCAAGTACTACCGCCGGCCAAACATGCCGGATGAAAACCTGTTCGGCGCTGAACTGTACATCGATGACTTCCCACGCCGTATTGTCGACAACATTCGTATGGAGTACTTCCACAATGCGATCGGCCTGCCGCGCGGTTCGTGGCGAGCGCCGGCACACACAGCAAATGCATTCGTGATCCAGAGCTTCATCGACGAGATAGCCCACGAGACTGGCCAGGATCCGCTGCAATTGCGGCTCGATTTACTGGGTGAGTCGCGTGACCTTGAATATTCCGGTCACGGTGGCCCGGTATTTAATCCCGGCCGGCTGGCAACTCTTATCAAGTTTGTTGCAGAGCGCATCGGTTACGGCAAAGACCTGCCCGAGGGCAGGGGTATTGGTATCGCCACGCACTTCACGTTCGGCGGTTATGCCGCGCATGCCATGGAAGTCACAGTGGTCGATGGCAAGCTCACGATTGAGCGTATTGTTGCCGCGATCGATTGCGGTCTTGCCGTGCACCCGAATGCAGTCGACGCGCAGCTACAGGGCGGTACCATCGATGGTCTGAGCACGGCGCTCGGGCTGGAGATTACGGTGAAAGACGGCCAGGTGCAGCAGAGCAATTTCCACGACTACCCGCTCGCTCGAATTGCGATGGTCCCCAGTCTCTTCGAGACGCACATCATGCCGTTTGACGACGTGCCGACAGGTGTTGGCGAGATGGGCATTCCATCCGCTGCGCCGGCGCTGACAAACGCCATTTTCGCGGCCACAGGCCAGCGTATTCGGAGCCTGCCGATCGCCGACCAATTGTCGTAATTGGTCGAGATTTTCCACATGCTCAGGTTCGTGCACATTGCAGCGACCTGGAACACAGTATTGGGCGTCCAAATACGGTAAATAAGGAGATCACTGGCGGTCTAAACAGCGCCTGATCAAAGGCGATGTGACATAAGGGATAACGCGATGCCACGGAACGGCACACGTATATCAAAATCAATAACTTACGCGTTAGTCCTCGTGGGCATTCTGCTATCTGGATGTTCCACGCTATTTCCCGATGCCGTGCCTCAGCCCGTCGAACCTCCCGAAATCGTCGTTGTAGATACGACACCGCTCGAAACGATCAAGGTCACTCCCCTGATCCGCAAGCCCTGGGAATTCGAACTTCCGAGCGTCGCAATCGTTATTACGAACAATCAGCCGGCCTATGCTGATGTTGCGGTCGAGCTTGCCGAGCGCCTTGAGAACTACGAGGTTTACGATCTTGGCGACGACAGCCGGCCGCCGGTCAGTGTCCTTCGCCGGATCAATGATTCGAATACGGACATTGTCGTCGCTATTGGCCTGCGAGCTGCGCAGTCGTCCGTCGCGATGTCGGACAAGCCCGTTATCTTCAGCCAGGTATTCAACCACCAGGACCACGACCTGCTGAGCGAGAACAGCCGAGGTGTCGCGGCTATCCCCCCGCTGGATGCTCAGATCGCCGCGTGGAAGAAGATCGACCCGACGCTGGTTCGTGTTGGTGTCATCATCGGTGAAGGCCACGAGGAATTGATTGAACAAGCGCGTCTTGCCGCGGAACGTCATGAGATTGAACTTCGCGTGCAGGTTACGCACTCCGACCAGGAAACCTTGTATTTCTTTCGCCGCATGATTCGCGATATCGACGGCTTCTGGTTGTTCCCGGATAACCGCATCCTGAGTGGCCGGGTATTGCAGGAGATGCTCGGTGACGCGAACCGTCAGCAGGTGCCGGTGGCAGTGCCTAGCGAGTCCATGTTGAAACTGGGGGCATCGCTCAGCATCGCCACGGTAGCCGAAGATATTGCCCGGACGATTGTAAAAGTCATTCGCGAAATCAAATCAGGGCGGCTTGAAGAACTGCCCCCGATTACCCAGCTTTCCGAAATTCGTGTCGAAACCAACGGTGCCATCCAGGTGGTCGAACGATGATGTCGGTCGCCGTTACTGCTCGCGATTGGGTGCTCGGTCGTTACGGCTGGATCCGCGATCGCGTCAATCGCAAGCCAACCAGCGTTGCGAAGCGCGTGCTGGTCAATGAAATCTTGTCGATCCAGGTACTGAGCGCCGCGCTATTCGGTGGCCTCGCAATCGCCAGCCTATACTGGGGTGGGCAGTGGGTGTTGCAGGACAATTATGGTCGCTGGGCGCTGCAGTGGACCGAGGAGCTCAATGAACTGGGCTCACCACTGTATCTGAGTGATGACGAGGAAGCACGGATACGGCTGGAAAGCTTCGTCGAACGCTACCCTGAGATCGATCGCGTGTCGTACTTCTCGAAAGACGGTATAGCGCTGTTCTCGGTCGATAACCACGATGAACTCGCGGCCGCGAAAGACCTCACCACCGACAAGCTCGATGATGCGGTCGCCGTGATTGGCGAACGTAAGCCCTATGTCATGAACAGCGGTTTCCTGAATCCGCGCCAGTTCGAGATCATTGCGCCAGTCTGGACGGAGTCGATAGTTGACGATGGGTTGTTCGACTTCGATGCAGCAGCGCTCGAAGCCGAAACCAAGACCGAACTACTCGGCTTTGTCGGCATACACCTCGACTTCGTCATTTTTCATGATCGACTGCTGGCCAACATCAAGGGTGCGATACTGATCCTGCTGGTTCTTCTTATTGCCTTCGCTGCCTATGGTCGGCGTGCGCTGCAGAGAGCATTGTCGTCGATATCGGACCTGGAGGAGCCTATCAGAGAGCTTGCGAAGGGTAACCTGGGCGTCAAATTCGAGCCGGCGGAGCATCGCGAGATTTCCGATATTGTTGAAGCGCTTGAAAACACCGCGTCGGCGCTTAGTGAGCGCGATGCGAAGTTACTTGAGATGGCAAACCACGACAGCCTGACAGGGCTGTTCAATCGCCGTCGTTTTACCGAAGAGTTGAAGAAAGAGATCATCAGCGTCATGCGCAAGGGACACACAAGCGCATTGTTCTTTGTTGACCTCGATCAGTTCAAATACATCAACGACGCCTGTGGTCATGCGGCGGGTGATCGCCTGATCCGGAAGGTTGCCGACGAGTTGGATCGCAGCGTACGACGGGACGATGTTGTCGCTCGTTTCGGTGGTGACGAGTTTGCGATACTGGTACGCCGCACCGATATACACGGTGCGACTTCGTCGGCGGAGACGATTCTCTCGAACATGCGCCGCATGGCACACATCGAGGACGATCGAGTATTCCATGTCCATTGCAGCATCGGCATGGCAATGATAACCGGTGACAATCTTCACTACGATGAATTGATCAACCAGGCAGATATCGCCTGCCGCGAGGCGAAGTCCGCCGGTCGAAACCGCTTGTCAATATTTGAAGGCTCGGCCGATGGAAGGGAAAAGGACACGGCAGACGTTGGCTGGATGAACCGGCTTCGCAAGGCCGTGGATAACGATGAGTTTGAACTTCGCTTTCAGCCAATCAATCGAATTCATACTGGCGAGACAACTCACCACGAGGTGCTGATACGTCTTCGCGGCGATGACAACAACATTGTGTCTCCCGACGCATTCCTGCCGTCCGCTATCCGCTTTGGCCTGATGACAGAAATCGATTTCTGGATGATCGAGAACGCCGCCAAGGCATACTCGGTGTACTCGGTGCCGGCGCGGACCCTGCGTTTTTCGATCAACCTCTCAGCCAACGCGTTCGAGAATGATGATCTGGTGGCTCACATCGAAACGTGTTTTGAAAAGTACAAGGTCGACCCAAAAGATATTACTTTTGAGATCACTGAAAGTCTCGCCATACGTCACCCGGTGCACGTAGAGCGGCAAATCGCCGCGCTTCGGGACATGGGATGCCGGCTTGCACTTGATGATTTCGGAACGGGATACAGCTCGTTCAGTTACCTGCAGAAATTGCAATTCGACTACATCAAGATCGATGGCACATTCGTCGAGGACTTGATGAATAATCCGGTTGACCAGAAGATGATCAAATTGATCGCCGAGATCGGTGCTGAGGCGGGCATGGAGACGGTTGCCGAGTATGTCCAGGACGCCGAAAGCCTGGCATTGCTAGAAGAACTCGGCGTGGATCTTGCGCAAGGCTACTTCGTAGGCCGCCCCACAAAGACACCAATGCACAAGTCGACACCCATTTCGCTCGACTCGCGACGCATGAGGATACCGGTCTTCCCGCAGTCCTCCTGATTTGTGTTTCGGCTGTAACTGTCTATGCTGTAGCTTCCCGCAAAACAAACAATAACTAGATTGGGGGTTACACGATGCAAATATTCAAATGGGGTAAAGTTCTAGCCGTTGCTGCGGCACTCACGATGTTCGCAGTTCCGGCATCAGCACAGGACGACGAAGGTCCGATCACGCAGGGTGAGGATGCGAAATACGTGAGCGTTACTCATGTCAAATACAGTCCCGGCAAGCGCGAACGTGCAATGGAAATCATTGCGGAGCATTTCGTGAAAGCCAGCGAGGCGGCCGGTACACCGGGTCCACTCGGGGTTATTCACTTCCAGACTGGCGAGTGGGATGCCCTCGTCGTATGGCGACTGGAAGGTGGCATGGCCGATCTTGAGTGGTATCGCTCTGAGAACGATATCAAATGGTTCGCAGCGCTTGCCGAACAGGAAGGTGGTGAAGAAGCAGCCGGTGCGTTACTGGCTGAATACCAGGGTCTGATAGATAAAGCCGAGACGGACGTCGGCCATTACCATGCTACAGAGGAAGACGAAGAGTAAGACGACTGAAAATGTTTGCGGGAAAGGGCAGCTTCGGCTGCCCTTTTTAGTAGGGCTTGTAGGGTCTCTTGAAATGTAAAAACAGGCCAATCAGTAGCAGCGACAACGATACCCACATAGAAATACGCCAGTAACTCGTTGCGGGCTGAACGATTCTGAAAGACTCCAC
>WTCH01000257.1 GCA_013138675.1 Woeseiaceae bacterium
TCGAAACCGGCGCCTTCCATCATCATGCCGACGAGGTTCTTGCCAATATCGTGAATATCACCCTTAACCGTGCCGATGACGAGTTTGCCAACGGGTTCGGCTCCGGTTGCGGACAAAATCGGTTTCAGAAGTGCCATTCCGGCTTTCATCGCGTTGGCAGCAAGCAGCACTTCCGGAACGAACAGGATGCCGTCACGAAAGTCTTTACCTACGATATTCATGCCGCCAACCAGCGCGTCGTCCAGGACTTTCTTCGCGTCCCAGCCACGGTCGAGCAGGATCTGCGTGCCCTCGGCGATTTCGTCAGCCAGGCCGTCATACAGATCGTCGAACATCTGTTCAGTCAGTTCATCGTCGGCCAGTTCCGAGAGGACAATATCGTCTGGATCATTTTCTTGCGACATACGCGGATTCCATCGGGTTAATAAAAGTTACTGCCAGCGCTTGTTGCCTGCCTGCATAGTCTCGCGAGGCACTTCAATGCGGAATTTATCACGAATATTCCTGTCGATTTCGGGATTAATGTAGTCTGGGTAATGCGTCGACAGGATTTCCTTTACGCGAATCGCGGCCTGTTCGCGAATGTCCATGGAGCCGGCTTCCTGCCAGACATTGGGCGTGAGCCTGTCCGCGAGTTGTGGATACTCGTACTCCGAGCGCATCAGCCTGAGCGTCTGTTCCTGGCGCAGGAAATGGCCTTCACCGTGGACAGCGTTTTCAATCTCGGCATAGGAAAGTGTTTCTTCGTTGACGTCTATGCCCCTGACCGTCCGCATGATGGCACCCAGCATGTCGTTGTCGATGACAAGTGACTCGAACGAAAGTCCCATCAGGCTACCCATCATGCCCGCAGATTCGGACACATTGTTGCAGCCGGCGAGGGCGGCGAGAGCCACGGCAAGCGCCTTCTCGTAGCCGGCCTGGTTGTCGGGTACTTTCGCATCGCTCATACCCGCACCAACGGAACTCACGAGTCCGTAATAATTTGTCATCTGGGCCGCCGCGGCGCTGACGACCGCCTCCTCACCACTTCCACCGGTGAAACTGCCGGTACGCAGGTCCGACACGAAGGGCCACGGGCCGACAATGACCGGGTGCCCCGGTGCGACGACATTAATCATCAGCAAGCTGGCAATCGCCTCGGCCATCACCTGCACAAGCGTGCCGGCGAGGGCAGCCGGTGCCGTTGCACCGGCCTGGGGTGCGGTTACGATCCAAACCGGCGCCCCGAATTTCACAGACTCGACACAGACCTCGGCATTGTCGGCGCCGTATCGCAGCGGGGAGATGACCGGACAGCCACCACCGTGGCAGAACGGACGTTCGTGAAATTTGTCTTTGCCGCCAGCTATCATGTACAGCATCTCGAGCGTCGGCTCGACGTTATTGTAGTCGCCGAATGTCAGTGCAGTGTGTTTTGCCGTGCCGGCAACGCTTGCGTACGCCGTGTTTATGTCGGTGGACAGTCGTCCTTCCAGGTCGGTCGCAACGATGAGGCGTGAAAAAGCGTGAATGTTGTCGAGCTTGTCGACCAGTCGTGCAGCGTCATAGACGTCCATCAGTGTGGATGGCCGGTACGTTGAAGCGCCCGGATCCAGCACGGTCACAGCTTCACCGCCGCCGTAGGTGTGTACACGTTCGCCACTCAGGTCGAGATCGAATTTCTCGTCCTGTCCGTAGAACATCAGGTCGTGCGCCGTGTTGGCGATCATGTCCTCGACCAGAGCGCGCGGAAAGCGCAGGCGCCCGTCGTCGCCTAGCGTGCATCCTTTCTTGAGCGCGTGTTCAGTAACGATCGGGATCGGATCGGCCATGCCGATGTTCTCGAGGACATCGAGTATCGTGCGATGCACGTTCTGGACGTCCGCATCGCTGAGCGGCTTATATTGTCCACCCGTGAACCCGGGTCCGACTGCCGACTGCTCTGGCGGCTTCTCGAGGCGCGCCTTTCTTCCCCGTCGCATTGCCGTCCTCCCATGCTTCGTCCGAGCTACTGAATTTACGTGGTTCTATTCTCCGCGTACACCTCAGGGATACAGATTTGGCAGACGTTCCGCACGATAAATTGACCAACCCGAATTATCTTCCTGCAGGCGCATTTCCCAAACTTTTTGGGCGGGCTGCTCGTGTGTCACTTCGACAAGGCGAGCCCATCGCTGTGTTCCGGGACCAGGCGCGGCATTGTTGCCATCCGCATCAGTCTCCTGTGCACCGATCGTGATCAGGATATTGTCGGTCTGTGGCTGCCAGTCAACATCACCCAGGTAACGTGCAAAGAATCGCTCGTCATCAGGGCCGTAGGTCCAGACTTGTGATACCTCCATCGTTTCTTCATTGACGGAGTACTCCACAGCACGGGTATAGCTTTCCTCCAGCGGAATTTTGTCGTCAAACGGCGAGCTTCGTGCAACACCGTTGTCGTACAACAAGTAGGTGCCATTCTCGGTATGTGACACCGCGTGATGCTTGTAAGCCCACTCAACGTCACCGACCGGCGTCAGCAGTTTTTCTTTCCACGGGTCACGCCAGTTGTCGTGATTTCCCAGTATCCAGACGAGCTCACCGGTATCCATGCTGATCTTGATCACTGCGTCCTGGTAGGGCAGAGACATGACGAATGAGTTGTCGTGTTCTTCGTATATGATCGCGTTGCCGTGCGTCCAGTCGTTGACTTCGCCTTCGACGACATCGCCGTAGTGCCCGGACCAGAAGTTCTTACGCAGTGACTGATAGGCAATGCGGTAGGGGTCGAGAATATCGTGCAGCTTCCACTCTCTGAGCACGTCACCCTCAGGGGTCATCTCGATGATCACGTCACCAATTACATTGCCAGGCGCCCGCGGCGCCATGGCCTCGGTTTCGCTCGTATACCAGTTATCGACGACACGGTTCTCGCTACTCAATAACAGGAAGTTGCCGTTGGGAAGCTCGACGAAATCGTGATGAAACGTGTCGGTCTCGACAGGGATGCTGCCTTCGGCAATGTCTTTCGCCGTGCCTGTGAAATGCCAGCGGCGCTGAATATTGCCGAGCATGTCGATCTCGACCATGCCACCGGTGCCAGGCCAGATCTCGTAGATGAAATTGCCGTTCGGCATGCGGCGAATGTCGTGCACTTTGTGGCCGTCCGGGAAGTAGTACCAGATGATCTCGCCCTCGTCATCGACGATGATGGCTGGCGCGAAATTCGCGGGCGTCGCTTTACCATCCGGACCCCAGCGTCCGTTCACGTTGAACAGGGTCACGCCGGGTTCCATCGCATCGGCATTCCGGACGGTGACGCGCGGCGTCGGAAAGGCCTCCGGCAACGGCGGTGTCGCAAACATCAATGGTCCGGACGTCATTGCATTGCCTTTCGCGTCCGTCAGCGTTGCCGTAATCGTATTGTCCCGACCTGCGCGCATGCCGAATATCGGCACTTCATGCATGGCCGACATTTCGTCACTCGGCGTCATTGACCACTGGCGCTCACCGTCGTCAATGCTAATCGTCAACGTCGCGGGCTCGTCGGTCGCAACAGTCAGAATAGCTGCGAGCGGCACGGTCGGGTTTGGATTGGGTTCGAGGCCGATGTCGCTGATTGCGGGCGGCGAGCTGTCACACGCGGTAACGACGAAAGCGATCAGCACTAAGAAAATAGATCTCATGTCCAAACTCCCTGGATTAGGATAGGCTGTGCGCAATAATATCGAAAAAATCGGCATAGAACGCAATAATATCGAGAAAGCGGGGAGATGAAATATGACCAGCTCGATCTGCATGAGGATTTTGGCAGGCTTGGCCGCAGCAGCCTTTCTCGCGGCCTGCGAGAAGGGCCCGGACTTCGATTACGTGCATTT
>WTCH01000081.1 GCA_013138675.1 Woeseiaceae bacterium
CAGTGATCCGCAGTCGATAGATCTGACATCGCTGCCACGATAAATGCCGGCCAGCTGCACCGCTCCGTCGCTGAAGCCTGTCAAGTAATGCTCGAATACGGCGTCAACACCGAGCTCCCTCATCCGCATGCGGATATCGGCCAACTCGTTGTTCATGAGTGTCCAGGCGGATACGGCGGTCGCCGGTGTGACTATCGTGACCTCTTTGCCCCGCTGCCGCAACATTTCGGCCAGGCAACTGCCCATGTAATAGTGATCGAAATCGTATATGACAACCGGGCCTTCAGGTTCTGCACCGGCAAGGATATCGTCCGGCGTAAAGACTGCATCGCCTTCGATTTCGCCGGCCGGATATGCGTTTGTATCGAGAATCTGGCGTGTCCATCTGGCGCCCGTTGCAATGACCACGTGATCACATCCGAAATCGATTACGTCCTGTGCCGACACCGGGCTGCCAGGATAGATGTCCAGGTTTCCCATCGATTGAATCAGGCCCAATCGGTAGTCGCGCACGCGAGCCCAGGTGGCCAGCCCGGGTAATTTCGATTCGATGGTGACGCGGCCGCCGAGTTGCTCGCGTGCCTCGGCCACGGTGACCGCGAAGCCGCGCTGTCCGAGCGCCCGGGCGCATTCGAGCCCGGCCGGCCCTGCGCCGACTATCAATATGCTCTTTTCAGGATCACCGGGCGGGATGCGCTCCGGATGCCACAGACGTCGCCACTCCTCACCCATGGTCGGATTTTGAGTGCAACGAACCGGAACACCAGCGTGATAAGAAGACACACAGATATTGCAGCCAATGCACTCGCGAATCTCGTCTTCGCGACCTTCATCGATTTTCCTTGGCAAAAACGGATCCGCGATTGTGGGCCGGGCCGCTCCGATAAGATCGAGTATGCCGCGCTTGATCTGGCTGACCATTTCATCCGGCGATGTAAAGCGACCGACACCAACTACGGGTTTGGAGGTCAACGGCCTGACGAAACTGTTCCAGGGTTCCTGCGCTCCCTGCTCGCTAAACCGTGCCGACACAGTCTCTACGATCCAATCCGACGATTTTATATCCCACAGGTCCGGGATGTCCGCCAACATCGATATGATCTCGTGGGCTTCGGACTGCAGTGTCTCGCCAGGTACTTTGAGCAGATCGTCGGAGCTGAATCTTATGGCGATGGCACATGTCTGGCCGACTGCCTCCTTCATGTCCTCGATGATCTCACGCGTGAGCCGCACGCGATTCTGCAGGCTGCCGCCATATTCATCGGTACGCTTGTTCATCGACGGCAGCAGGAACTGGTATGGCCCATAACCCATACCGGCATAAACGTATACGATGTCGAACCCCGCCGATCTTGCACGCCTGGCCGCATCGACATACCAGCTTCGAAACTCACGAATATCCTGCCGGTCCATAGGCCGTGATTGTGACAAGCTCATGTAGTTCGCGTCTGACGCGCTGTAAGTAACACCGGAAACAGACATTGGCGTCACGCGCGTCAAACGATTGGCGGTTCCGTTTCCACCATGCCATAGCTCAACGCCCGCCAGAGCACCATGACGATGTACGGCGTCGACCATCAACGCATGCACCTCAATATCTTCATCATCCCACAAGCGACAGTACGGCAACGGCGCGTCATCGCTGCTTGGGTGAATCGAGCAGTAACCGGTGTTGACGACTCCCCAGCCGCCTTCAGCGCGGACTTCGCGCATGGCTGCACGCGTGTGAGGCATCTGGTTTCCGGTCCCGAGCGCGTGAGGCGTAGAGTAAAAGCGATTCGGTGCGGTTACGGGACCGATCCTGACCGGTTCGAAAAGAATATCGTATCGGGGATTTCTGCTCATGCCATCTCGCTTTTTGCTTCAAGCTAATACGGAAAAACTGCTGTTTTCGTTGATCTCCCGATTACGAGAGTAGAAACCAGCGTCCAGTAAAATTTTGTGAATCTTACACCTGCTCTGGAGTGTTAATCAACAACACGCAGGATCAAGGCAGGCCCCTGATTCTTACCGCTGCACATTGCATAGAAAGCGAAGAAGACCTCAACTCAACAGTTGGAAGTAGGGGGTCAGAGTAAAGTGCAAGAGATTTGCTCTGGCACTTTACTCTGACCCCGGTTCTGTGCAAGCTGGGAACTACGGCATGGTAGTATTCGTCGTCGTGCAGCTGCCGTATTTTGCCTGGATACGAAGCAATTTAACCGTCACTGGAAATAATTCGAATGGGTAGGAAAAAGGATCTTTCACCGGAGACCATAAGCGCTCAGGCTTTGCGTCAGATCGATACGATGACGGGAGGACTCATGCCCGCAATTCATCCGTCGTCGACCTTCATTCGTGATGAGAATTATCAACTCATCGATGCCCGCCACAGTTACGGGCGCGACGAGAATCCGGGTTATGCCGTTGCCGAAAAGGTTCTGGCAGAGCTTGAAGGGGCGCCCGCGGCATTGTTGTTCAGCTCCGGAATGGCTGCGGCGATGGCCGTCGTACAATCATTGAAGCCGGGTGATCACATCGTAGCGCCAAAGGTTATGTACTGGGGTTTGCGCAACTGGCTGGTCAAGTTTTGCAACCACTGGGGTTTAGGTCTGGATCTCTTCGATACTGCTGATCCGGAAGCGCTCGCAAACACAGTCAGGAAAGGAAAGACCAATCTGGTCTGGATTGAAACGCCCTGCAATCCAACCTGGGACGTGATCGATATTTCAGCCGCCTCCGAAATCGCGCATGGAGCCGGCGCATGGCTTGCTGTGGATTCCACGGTACCGACACCCGTGCTGACGCAACCGATAAAACACGGCGCCGACATCGTCGTGCACTCTGCAACCAAGTACCTGAACGGCCACTGCGACATTATCGCCGGCGCGCTCGTAACGGCCAAAGAAGACGAACTGTGGGAGCGTGTCTGTGAGATTCGTACCGAGGCGGGCGCAATTCTGGGTTCTTTCGAGGCCTGGCTGCTGCAACGGGGCATGCGCACCCTGTTCCTGCGTGTGCGCAAAGCATGTAAGTCGGCGCTGGCACTTGCAGAATATTTCGAAGGACATGCCAAAGTCGAGGCCGTCATCTATCCAGGCTTGCCGAGCCATCCGGGCCACGAGATTGCCAGGCGGCAGATGGACGGCGGATTCGGCGGCATGCTGTCGATTCAGGTCAAAGGCGGCGCGGAAGGTGCGTTGAACGTTGTCAAGCGCTGCAAAGTGTTTACCCGCGCGACATCATTAGGCGGCGTCGAGAGCCTGATCGAACATCGTTATTCGATCGAGGGAGAGCGCAGTCCGATCCCCAAG
>WTCH01000149.1 GCA_013138675.1 Woeseiaceae bacterium
TCAACTTCGGCTGCGGCATCGTTCACAGACCTCCGGTGATTCTTCTGGACGAGCCGACCGTCGGTGTCGACCCACAGTCGAGGGCGCGGCTGTTTGACATGGTCGAGGCGGAGCGCGACGCAGGCGCGTGCATCGTCTACACGACACATTATATGGAAGAAGCGGAGCGCTTATGCGATTCGCTGGCAATCATCGACCACGGCCATTTGATTGCACAGGGATCGGTTGATGAGCTGCGCGCGAAACTCGGAGCACGCGACGTGTTGCAATTGTCCGGCCATTTTCCGGTGGAGCCGACCAAGCAGGCGATAAGCGCACTCATTGAGCGTGGCAATGCGGACCTCGAGTTCCTTGCTCAGGAAGAGGACAGCATCACGTTGACCTTATCGAATGCATCGCAACATCTGCCGGCGATTTTCGGAGCCGTTGCCGGAACCGGCGGCAGCGTTTCCGAGACAAGCTTACGCAGCCCGAATCTCGAAACACTATTCCTGTTACTCACCGGCACGGAATTGCGCGAGTAGGGTCATGAGCTTCGCGCTGACCTCATTTAAGAAGGACATAGCCCGTTGGCGCCAGGATTACATGGCGACGCTAATCTGGCTGGCGATTCCATTGCTGACCGGCGGGCTGATAACAACGCTGATGGGTAGTGATGTCAAACCGCACGGAACCCTGTTACTTGTCGATGAGGATCAGACGTTTCTCAGCGAACTGATTGTCGGTGCCTACAGCGCCGGCGAACTCGGCGAGCTGATCTCCGTCGAGAAAACTGATTTTGACGAAGGCTTCGAACGCGTCAACGACGGTGAGGCGAGCGGGCTATTGGTCATACCGGAAGGGTTTGCGCAGGCGTTTCTCGAGTCGAAGCCCGTAACGCTGACCCTGCGAACAAATCCGTCGCAGACAATTCTGCCCGGCATCATCACCAACGTGACCGAGATTCTGCTGGATGCGGGTTTCTACGCGCACCAGTTATTCGGCGATGAAATCGAGACATTCACGTCGATGACCGATGACCCGAGCGACGCCCAGGTTGCGGCGATTGCGGTCGCTATTCAGAACAAGATGGAGTCGGTCGCGCCGAAGCTCTTTCCACCCGTCATCGAAATCGAGATTATCGAACCGCCTCCACAGGAGCCGAGGCCGCCGTTGGCGCTGCTGTTCATGCCGGGCATCATCCTGATGGCCGTTGTGTTCTCGGCGAACGGGCTGGCTGGCGATTTCTGGCGCGAGCGCCAACAGGGCACCTTGCGGCGCCTCGTATTCACACCGGCGCGAATGAGTGAGTTCCTTGTTGGCAAAGCGCTTGCAGCAGCCGTCATCATCGGATTCGTCGGCGGTTTTACCCTTGTGCTCGGGTTCCTGTATCACGGTATTTCGTTTGCCAAGCTGCCGTCATCGCTGGTCTGGATCGCGCTATCGGGCATTGTCCTGTTTGCCTGGTTCGGCGCGCTGCAGATGCTGTTCAGCAATCAGAAAACGGCCAGCATTATCTCGATGATGCTGGTGTTCCCATTGTTGATGGCTGGCGGTAGTTTCTTCCCGCTCGCTGTTTTGCCCGGCTGGATCGCGGCAATTGGGCGCATCTCGCCAAACGGATTCATGGCGCACAACCTCACGTTAGAGATTACTGCGCCCGGTCCATGGTCTATCTCTCTTTTGAGTTGGTTCACTCTCATTGTTGCGGCAGCAATTGGGCTGTCCATCTGCGCCTGGCGACTTCGGGCCGGGTTCGCGCGCACATGAGGAACGCACTTTTCATAGCCTGGCATGACGTTCGATTCCAGTTGCGACAGGGAAGCACGCTGGTATGGGTGTTCGTCATGCCGCCGATTTTTTTCTATTTCATTGGTACCGTCACAGGTGGTATGGCGGGGACGATGTCGGGCGGGACAGCGACACCAATCGTCGTCGCGGCCCAGGCGCCCGGTTTTCTACAGGACCAGATAGACCTTCGGCTTCGCGACAATGACTTTGACCCCGAGTGGCGCGAAGAAGTAGTGCCGGACGAAGCGGGAAACCTGCCACGCCGCGTACTAACGTTCGACAACAACTTCAGCGACCAGGTTGTTGCCGGCGAAGCGGTCAAGGCGAGTTTCGAAACACGCGCGTCCGCGCTGTCACGTAATTACGAAGTCATACGCATACAACGGAGTCTTTACACTGCGCTTGCCGACATTGTCACGGCCGATGCGCGTACGGCTGGCGAGATATCGGCGGCCGCGCTACTTGAACTCAACGGTGAAACCCGGGTCTGGCAGCTTGATGTCGCGGCCGCTGGTAAGCGCCAGGTGATACCGACTGGGTTCCAGCAGGCGATCCCGGGGATCCTGGTCATGTTCACGCTGCTCGTGCTCCTGACGAGTGGCAGCTCAATGCTCGTTGTCGAGCGGAAGCAGGGACTACTGCGACGCCTTGCCTACGCACCGATGTCCCGCGTTGAGGTCGTCGCCGGAAAATGGGGTGGCCGAATGGTACTGGCTACGCTGCAAATCGGCTCGGCCGTTCTGATCGGCACGCTGTTGTTCAATATGCAGTGGGGCCCCGATGTGCCGATGATTATTCTCGTGCTGGCCTCGTGGGCTGCGTTTTGTGCTTCGGCAGGATTGCTACTTGGCAGCGTCGCCAGAACCGAGGGCCAGGCATCGGGACTCGGCGTCCTCATGGCAAATGCGCTGGCCGCACTCGGCGGTTGCTGGTGGCCTATCGAGGTGACCCCTGCGTGGATGCAGGGCTTGCAGAACTTCACGCCGACCGGGTGGACGATGGATGCCCTGCACAAATTGATCAGTTTCGAAGCGGGCGCCGCATCGGCAGTTCCGTATATCATTATTCTTCTCACATCATCGTTGGCAGTCGCCGGGCTAGCGGTTAACAGGTTCAAATACGAATGAAAAAAGTCGCAATAGCCAGGCTCGATGACATTGAAGATCGCAAACCAGTCCATGCACTCGTTGGAGATGTCGATCTTGTGATCGTGCGCTTTGATGACGACGTGTCGGTGATGTACGGCCGTTGCGCGCATCGCGGCGCACTGATGGCCGACGGCTTTGTTAAGGGCGACAACCTGATTTGCGGCGTGCACTTCTGGGACTATCGCCTCGATACGGGCGTCAGTGAATACAATCACAAAGAGACGCTGCACAAGTTTACGTCCTGGGTAGAGAAGGGCGAGGTGCTTGTTGACCAGGACGAGATTGAGTTGTGGTCTGAGCAGCAACCACAGCCGTATCAGCGCGATAGCTATCAGGGCGTGTTCCAGGACCACACAGGCACGGCCGACGAACCGCACGTCAAGTTTATCCGCAAGCTCGCCAGTGAGGGCCTGAGTAAGACCGGCCACCACGGGCCCGCGGCTGCAATGGGTGTGTCACGCAACCAGCTGCCGAAATGGGACGACATCCAGTTTGTTGTCGCACAGCTGCACAAGATGCCAATGCTGGATGAAGAGCCCGTAGGCACCGACGTTGTCATAGGGCCCAATGCGGATAAACCACTGGTGCTTGATATTCCTCTTTTCGTATCGGACATGAGTTTCGGAGCGTTGTCCGAGGAAGCAAAAGTCGCGTTGTCGAAAGGCGCGGAACTTGCGGGCACGGGCATATGTTCGGGTGAGGGTGGCATGTTGCCTGAAGAGCAGGCCGCCAATTCACGCTACTTCTATGAATTGGCTTCTGCGCGATTCGGATTTTCCTGGGACAAGGTTCAAAAAACGCAGGCGTTTCATTTCAGAGGGGGTCAGGGCGCTAAAACGGGAACGGGTGGCCATCTGCCCGGTAACAAAGTCAAAGGCAAGATCGCCGAAGTACGTGAGCTGCCCGAAGGTGAGTCGGCGATTTCCCCCGCGCGGTTTCCGGAGTGGACCGAACTCAGCCAGTACCGCGATTTCTCGGCCGAGGTAAGAGAAAAAACGGGCGGAATTCCGGTTGGCTTCAAGTTATCGGCTCAACATATTGAGAAAGACATCGATGCCGCGCTCGACATCGGTGTCGATTACATCATTCTCGATGGCCGCGGAGGTGGCACGGGCGCCGCGCCACTGATCTTCCGCGACAACATCTCGGTACCGACGATTCCGGCACTTGCTCGCGCAAGGCGGCATCTCGATTCATGCGATGCGGCGGGCGTGACGCTGGTCATCACGGGCGGATTGCGCCACCCGGCCGATTTTGCGAAGGCCATGGCATTGGGTGCCGATGCCATTGCTGTGTCCAACGCTGCCATTCAGGCAATCGGCTGCATCGGCATGCGCGCCTGCCATACAAACAACTGCCCGGTCGGTATTGCAACGCAGAAGCAACATTTGCGTGACCGTTTGCCGGTCGAGCTTGCTGCCGAACGGCTTGCGCGGTTCTTCCACGCATCGACAGACCTGATGGCCGTGCTCGCGCGGGCTGCGGGGCATGATCACCTGAGTAAATTCAGCCAGGACGACCTGACGACTTTTAAGTCAGGGATGGCGAAGCTGACGGGTATTGCTTACGGGGGTGTTGGCGCTCCGTAGCGACCATCTGGTCAGAAATTAAACTCGACACCTTTTCTCCGGACGCACAGGCGAGCGTCCAGCCGAATGACCCATGTCCTGTATTCAGATACAAACCCTTGATCGGAGTAGGCCCGATCACCGGGCGGCCGTCTGGCGTTAGCGGCCG
>WTCH01000160.1 GCA_013138675.1 Woeseiaceae bacterium
AACTGGCCAGAAATTCTTTGACGATCGCTTCGCCAACTTCGCTGGTCGTATTGCTGCCACCCATATCCTTGGTGCGAATCTTGCCATCGGCAATCACCTTCATGACCGCTGCTTGTATCTGACTGGCGGCCTCTGCTTCGCCCAGGTGATCGAGCAACATGCGTGCCGATTCAATCGAAGCAATCGGATTGACAATGTTCTTGCCGGCATACTTCGGTGCCGATCCGTGGATGGGTTCGAACATTGACGGGAATATCTTTTCCGGATTGATATTTCCGCCCGCGGCGAAGCCCATGCCACCCTGCAGCATGGCGCCGAGGTCGGTAATGATGTCACCGAACAGGTTGGAGGCAACGACCACGTCGAAATACTGCGGGTTCTTGACGAACCACATGGTCATGGCGTCGACGAGTGCCATGTCCGTCTTAACATCGGGAAATTCTTCGGCGATCTGATTGAAAATTGAATCCCAGTAGACCATCGAGTAGTTCAGCGCATTGCCTTTGGAGCAGTTTGTGATGAGGCCCGCAGAATCCCCGCCACGCGCTTCTCCACGCTTGCGGGCCAGGTCGAAAGCGTAGCGCATCACGCGTTCGCAGCCTTTCCTCGTAAAAACTGACATTTGATTGGCGAACCCGTCCGGCTGGTCCGGCTTGAAATAGCCGCCGTTAGCCGAGTATTCGCCTTCAGTGTTTTCCCTGACGACGATCATGTTCACGGTTTCCGGGGTTGCGGTTCGAATGGGCGTATCAACGCCCGGATAAAGCTGAATGGGTCGCAGGTTTACGTACTGATCAAAACCCTTGCGTATCTGCAGCAGTATCGTCAGGGAGATGTGATCCGGTACTTTCCCGGCGTCACCGATACAGCCGAGAAATATTGAGTCGAAGTCCTTGAGTATATCGAGCAGATTGTCCGGGCCCATTTGACCGTGTTCAAGGTAGTAGTCGCAGCCCCAGTCGAAAGTTTCAAACTCAGTCTTGAACGCGAACTTGTCTGCTGCTGCTTGCAGCATCCGGGTTGCTTCGGCCGAAACCTCGGTGCCCACACCGTCCCCAGGAATGACGGCAATGTTGTAGTTGTTCATTGGATTTCGGTTTCTCTGGCTTGGGGGGATGCAATAGGGTATCGAAAGTCCCAATGATTGTCTTGCTCCTCATTTTGCTGTCCATGGCATATTAGTATTCACCGGGCTCAGGCATGAACAACATGGAACCAGGTCCAGAATCGATGCACGTATTCAAAATCACTTTGACAGGTTTTGCACTACTGATACTGGCGTGCCGGCCCGGCTCGAGCCCGGAACTGCCAGTTGCTGTAAGTAATGATTTCGTCGTTCTTACCCTTAACCTTCACACGTATCAGGAGTTCCGCAGCGAAGGCGTTGCCGAGTCGGAGCTGAACGACGAATTGGCGAAACAACGGATTGACTCATACGGTCCACTGTTCGACCGTATCGCGGATGGCATCAACCAACTCGACCCTGATGTCATCTGTTTCCAGGAAGTCGGGGAATGGTCCGGCGGCAACACGCAAGACCCTGATTCGATCCTGTTTGGTTCGTCGGACAGCAACATGGTCCACCAAATCCTGCAGCGTTTGGACGAGCACTACTTCTACACCATGGATTGGTCCCATTACGGTTTCGATGTCTGGCTCGAGGGCTCAGCGATTCTCAGTAAATACCCGTTCATCGAGACCGGATCACGATTCATTAGTAACCCGGACAACGGCCGCTACAAATTTTGGAAGTCGCGGAACGTCCCCATGGCGCGGATCGAGCTTCCTGGAATCGGCAGCGCCAACGTATTTTCGGTGCACGCGGGTTGGTGGGACGACGAGGAAGAGCCGTTCCAGGATCAGTACAGGAAACTCCTGGCCTGGGCCGGGGAAATTGCGAGTCTGCGTGAGACAACGATTCTTTGCGGCGATTTTAATGTGCCTGCTGACAGCCAGATGCAGGAGTTCATGACAAAAGGTACCGGCTACTCAGATCAATACGCGCTGGCCAACCCAGATGGCTCGCTCGACGCAACGATTGGCGGCGCTATCGATGGCTGGGAAAGCAGCGACAGTGGTCAGCGCGTCGATTACATACTGATGAACGATGACAGTCCTCTTGAGATAGAAGAGGCGCAGATCGTCTTCACGGAAGACATGTATGGGATCGTTTCGGATCATGCGGGAATCTATGCGCGTTTTGATCGACGAATCGATGCATCGGCCCAAGAATGAGTCGCCCGATTTACGTATCGAATTGCTGTGAAGGCTGACATGGAAGCAATTTACTCACGCATATTCCTACAATAAGAAACGACGTACCTTTGCCTGACAAGTCATTACTGGTCCGGATTGATCCCGGCAAATTTGCGGGGATTGATCTGTAAGGTTTCGGCTCCCCGTGCGACTAATAACCAGGAAAGCAATCAGAGACTGGTTTCATGTGGCGAATCGGAATACTCATCAGCTTGGTTTTAATGTCTTTTCCGGGCCTGGCCGCGGACATTGATCCGCTCGGCGAGAAGGACCGGACCGGTTGGGCCCTTTACTTGGACAACGATCTGTTGACTGCCGGCGACAATGATCAGGACTACACGGGCGGTATCGCGGTCACCCTGTCGGGTGCGCGAGCGGCAGAGCATCTTCTGTCAGTAGATGGCTGGCTTACGGCGTTGAATGGCTTCTCCGGATTGGAGAGGATCTATGGCGACCGTGACAGTTTCCAACGCCACAACTTCGAGTTCGGATTTACGCTGTTTACACCGACAGACATCTCCGTGCCTGAGCCGATTCCCGATGATCATCCCTACGCGAGTCTCTTCTTCGTCTCCAGTACTCAACAGACGATACTGCCGGATCAAAACGTGTCCTATCAGTCATCGCTGACGATTGAGTGATACCATCTCCGCGCACTCACTCCGGACCCCCAGAAAAATGTTCGAACAACTCGACTCGATTCACCCGCTTCTGCCGCCCTTCGTCGGCGTACTGGCGCTGCTTGCGGGCGCGGTCATCATCAACCTGATCGCCAAACACCTGCTGGTCGGTACTGTCCGTGCGTTCGCCAAACGAACCAGCGTCGCCTGGGATGACGTGCTGGTCACCCACAATGTCTTCGGTCGTCTCGTGCAGGTCGTGCCGGCGCTGATCGTATTCGCCGGCGTGCCGTTCGTTCCCGGTCTGCCGGAAGGCCTTGTACAGCTTATGCGCAACGTCGCGATGGGCTACATGGTGTTGATGTTAACGCTTGCGCTGACTGCCATGCTCAGCGCAGCAAACACGATCTACTCGGCCTCGCCAGTTTCGAAAGATCGTCCGCTAAAGGGATTCGTGCAACTCGTGCAGATCGTCGTCTGGATTTTCGGCGGCGTAATGATTATAGCGGCGGTGCTGGACCGATCACCGCTGTTGTTGCTCAGCGGTTTCGGCGCGATGACCGCTATCCTGCTGCTGGTATTCAAAGACACAATCCTGTCGCTGGTTGCCAGCGTACAACTCACCGCGCAGGACATGGTTCGCGTCGGTGACTGGATCGAGATGCCGCAGTTCGGTGCGGACGGTGACGTGGTCGATGTGCAACTGCACACCGTCAAAGTGCAAAACTGGGACAAGACGATCACGACGATCCCGACGCACCGCTTGATCACGGACTCGTTCAAGAATTGGCGCGGCATGTCGCAGGCAGGCGCCCGGCGGATCAAGCGCTCAATTTTTCTCGACGTGTCGTCAATCCGCTTCCAGACGCAAGACGAAGTTGATCATTTCACACGTTTCGCGCTGCTGAAGGACTACATTGGGAACAAGGAACAGGAGCTGGCCGACTACAACGAGGGGCTCACGACTGAGGTGGACGCGGAAGTGAATAGGCGGCGGCTGACGAACGCCGGCACTTTTCGCGCCTACGCGTACAACTACCTGAAGAACCACACGAAGATCCACAAAGGCATGACGCTGATTGTTCGTCAGCTCGGCCCGGGGCCCGAGGGACTGCCGTTGGAGATTTACTGCTTCACGAACACGACCGAATGGGCTGTCTACGAAGACATTCAGTCGGACATCTTCGATCACCTGCTGGCAATCGTGCCGGAATTCGGGCTGCGTCTATTTCAGAAACCGGCCGGTTCGGATTTGGCGAACCTTAAGTAAGTTGGTCGGGGTGAGGAGATGGGCCGACCTGCGGTCGGCTTGTCGGCTCGCAAGCGAGCCTCGAGGCGAACTTCCGGCCCCTGCCTCCCGAAGGCAGACCTTCTATGTTAACTGATTGTTTTTATTGATCGATCAGGAGACGTCCACGGACAATATTGCAGCACTGCGCGTAACAATGCAGGGCTGACTCCCGCAAAAGTTCCACAGTGAAGCTCCACCGACGACGCATCGCATAGATAAACTAATTCGCCATCCACACGTTCGTACAGGCGTACCCAGGCGAGTGATATGGATATAGTGGTAAGTGAGTATAGAACCAGCTCGCCTTCGGCCGCAGAATTAGTCTGGAATTTCGCCTGACCTATGTCCAAGAGTTATGGAATTAGTGTGTCCAGCGGGCAATCTCCCGTCCTTCAAGGCTGCCGTCGACAATGGGGCAGACGCGGTCTATATCGGTTTCAGGGATGAGACCAATGCGCGCCATTTTGCCGGGCTTAACTTCAACGACGCGCAGTTAGAGCAGTGCCTGGCTTATGCGCGCAACCACGGAACAATGGTTTATGTCGCAATCAATACGTACCCACAGCCGGCAAACTTTGCGAAGTGGGAAAGAGCTGTCGACCAGGCGGCTGAGCACGGCGTAGATGCCCTGATACTTGCAGACATCGGTGTTATGGAATACGCCGCCGAGAAATGGCCCGAGCTTCGCTTGCACCTCTCCGTTCAAGGCTCGGCGACTACCCATGAGGCTGTACGCTTTTATGCCGAGCAGTTCGGGGTTCAGCGTGCGGTGATTCCCAGGGTGCTGTCGGTGAAGCAGGTGGAGGCTCTGGTGCGCGATAGCCCGATTCCGATCGAAGTGTTTGGGTTTGGCAGTTTGTGCGTGATGGTGGAAGGCCGTTGCTATCTTTCTTCTTACGTTACGGGGCAGGGTCCGAATACATTCGGTGCTTGTTCGCCGGCGAGCTTCGTGCGCTGGTCGGAAACAGACTCTAATCTCGAGACCCGACTGAATGGAGTGCTGATTGACCGGGTGAATAAGGACGAGAAAGCGGGGTACCCGACGATCTGCAAGGGTCGATTCATCGTTAACGGTGAAACGGGTTACGCGATCGAGGAACCAACCAGTCTCAATACCTTGCCGATCCTGCCGGAATTGCTGAGAATCGGCGTGGCGGCGATAAAAATCGAAGGACGTCAGCGTAGCCCTGCCTATGTAGCAAAAGTCACCGGGGTTATGCGCGCCGCTATCGACGCCTGCATGCGTGATCCGGAAAACTTCATACCGGATGAGGACTGGCTGTCACAACTGACGTCCGTGTCCGAAGGCGTGCAGACGACACTGGGCGCCTACCAAAGGGAGTGGCAATGAGCCCTTCAGGAAAAGCACTACCGGTGCGCCTCTCCCTCGGGCCGATTCAGTACTACTGGGGCAAAGAAAAAATTATCGATTTCTATCGCTCGGTCGAGACTACGCCAGTAGACATCGTTTACCTGGGTGAAACCGTATGTTCCAAACGGCGCTCGTTACGTCTAAGAGATTGGATCGAGGTTGCTGAGCGCTTGCGATCGGCGGGTAAGGAAGTCGTTTTTTCCACTCTCGCCCTACTTGAGGCCAATTCCGAACTCGGCCAGGTGCGGAAGCTTTGCGCGAACGAGACTTTCCCGATCGAGGCAAACGACATGTCGGCTGTTCAGATGCTTGCCGGCAAAACGAGTTTCATCGGTGGGGCGTCACTCAATATCTACAATTCAAGAACCTTGAGAAAGCTCGTTGGCATGGGCATGACCCGCTGGGTCATGCCGGTTGAGTTGTCACAAAATGTCCTCGCGGATTTTCGGCAGGAGATGCCGGTGGCGATAGAGTCCGAGGTGTTTGCCTGGGGAAGAATGCCGATCGCATATTCTGCACGCTGCTACACGGCTCGTGCGCACAAGGTGCCGAAGGATGCCTGCGGATACTGTTGCATCGACTATCCGGACGGGCTGATGCTGTCGACCCGCGAGGACGAGGAATTTCTGGTTATCAATGGCATTCAGACCCAGTCGGCCAAAGTGCACAACCTTGTTCACGCATTGCGTGGTTCGACAGCGGGCGCCGATGTTTTCAGGTTAAGCCCACAGTCTGAGCACACTCCGGAAGTTATCTCTCTCTTCGACCAGACCCGAAATGGGGCACTGAAGGCCGATGAAGCAACAGAAGAACTAAAGGCACTCGTTTCCGATGATTTGTGTAATGGCTACTGGTTCAACCAAGCGGGAATGGCTTCGTACGGCGCAACAGGCAGTCAATGATGCGCAGGCCGTCGCAGATTATTCAATCGACACTGGCTTCGCTGACAGAGGAGAATCGCTCCATTTACCAAAGTCAGCGTGAATTTCTGCAATTTCTTGAGAGACAGGGTGACCTAAAGCGAATCCAGGTGCCGGTCAGCCCGGCGTTTGAAATGACGGAAATATGTCACCGCACGATCAAGGCCGGCGGGCCAGCGTTGTTGTTTGAGAGTCCAACAGAAGGAAACTTTCCGGTAATTGGCAATTTGTACGGGACAGAGAAAAGGGTTGCCGCCACCATTGGCCTGAAAAATGCGGGAGAGTTGCGCGAGTTCGGGAAACAACTGGCGTTTCTGAAATCACCGGCTCTGCCGAGAAATGCAGAAGACACGATCAGTAAGTTGCGTGAATTTCGAAGGCTCGCACACTTCAACCCGATTGAGGTAGAAAAGCCCGTATGCCAGGAAGTCATTATCGGGAAAGACGATGTCGATCTGTCCTTGTTGCCAATCCAGACCTGTTGGCCGGATGATGCCGGCAAGTTGATCACTTTCGGCCTCGTTATCACGCAGGGGCCGCACAAAGCGCGGCACAATATCGGTATCTATCGACAGCAAGTCATCGGCCGCAATCGACTCATCATGCGATGGTTGCATCATCGCGGCGGCGCGATCGATTTTGCAGAATTCAAGATGTCGCATCCTGGTGAGCGGTTCCCGGTAGCTGTTGCAATTGGAGCGGATCCGGCCACCACATTGGCTGCTGTCACGCCGTTGCCCGATAGCCTCTCAGAGTTCGAGTTTGCGGGATTGCTACGTGGAGCCAAGACACGGATCGCAAGATGCCTGAGTCACGGCCTGATAGTGCCAGCGACATCGGAAATTGTTTTAGAAGGCTTCATCGAGCCCGACGAAATGATGGATGAAGGACCGTTCGGCGACCACACCGGCTATTATAATTCTGTGGAGAAATTCCCGGTGTTCACGGTTGAGCGCATTACGCACCGCACTGAGCCGGTTTACCAGGCAACGTATATGGGCAAGCCGCCCGAGGATGAACCCTCGGTGTTAGCGGCAGGCCTCAACGAAATGTTTATTCCACTGTTGCAGGATCAATTCCCGGAAATCGTCGATTTTTATCTTCCGCCGGAAGGGTGCTCGTATCGCGTAGCGGTAGTGAGTATCAAGAAGGCTTACAAGGGCCATGCGCAAAGGATCATGTTTGGTATTTGGTCCTACTTGCGGCAATTCACTTACACCAAGATGGTGATAGTGACGGACGACGACATTGATGTACGTTCCTGGCAGCAAGTGATCTGGGCAATAACAACACGAATGGACCCGGCCCGCGATACGACAATCGTGAACAACACACCTGTTGATTACCTTGACTTCGCAAGCCCGACTTCCGGCCTTGGCTCCAAAATCGGAATCGATGCGACGACAAAATGGCCGGGTGAGACAGACCGGAAATGGGGCCGGCCAATAAGAATGAGCAGCGACGTGAAGAATCGAGTCAACGAGCTGTGGGCCGGGCTCGGCATTGATTAGGCAAACGCCAGAGCTGCCGTCTATCGCCAGAAAACCACTGGCGTGGATTCCATTACCAATCAAGGCAAAAGCGATTACCGGTGCGATGAATGCAATGTTTGTGAAGCTCTTGGAAGCGGGCGAACTTGAATTTCTTGCTGAGCGAGTAATGAACGTAATAGTCTCTGATGCGGAGCTGAGGTTCTCGGTCAGGCTGGATCAGAATAAGCTACGCGCGGGAGTTGAAGCGTCTGAAGCAGATCTGACCATTGAAGGGACCGTCTATACATTCTTGTTGTTGGCCACGCGAAAGGAAGATGCGGATACCCTGTTCTTCCGCCGCCAGTTGAAGACGTCGGGCGATACCGAACTCGGCCTCTATGTCAAAAACTTTCTTGATGGACTTGAACCAGAAACTCTGCCGTATCATCGAACCATCGACGCTGTTTTGCGCAAGAGTCTCGCGGTTGCAGATCGGGTCGATAAGTTTCGAAGTTCATAACTGGTCGGGGTGAGAAGATGAGCCGACCTGCGGTCGGCTTGTCGGAGCGCTATGCGCGACGCCCGCCCGGTTGCCGGTAGTTACGGTCATATCGTATTGCCAACCCAACGACAGGGGCATATGCGAAGATATAACCATCCTGTCTTTGCCAAGGAGTAAACATCATGGGTTTTGCACTTTCCGACATGACGTTGACGAGCTCGGGTTTCGATCGAGGCGAACCGATTCCGACGAAGCACACCGGTGAGGATGAGGACGTATCACCGGTATTGTCGTGGCGTGGCCAGCCGGACGGTACAAGGTCCATCGCCCTGATCTGTCACGATCCGGACGCACCGCTGGTGAAACCGGGGGGCACCTACGGGTTTGTGCACTGGGTGCTGTACGGCATCCCCGGGTCCATCGCCGAGCTCCCCGAAGGCGTCGGAGACTACATCCAGGGCATCAACGATTTTGGAAAGCCAGGTTACGGTGGGCCGATGCCGCCCGAGGGCCACGGTACACATCACTACTTTTTCTGGCTGCTGGCGCTAGATGCGGACCCCGAACTCGAGCCAGGACTTACGATGTGGGAGTTGCTGGAGAAGATCGAACCCAACGTAATCGCGATGAACCGCCTGGTGGGAACCTATACGCGCTCGTAGAACGATGCCGTGGTCTTTTCCTGATGACAAGCGAATTTATCCCGGAACATGAGATCTACGGATTATTGTCCCGCGCTGGCATCAAGACGCCCCGTTATTTTTTTGCCGACGATGATAGCAAGGTGGCCGACGCGCCGTTTGCAAGCGGCGATCCGGTCGTCATCAAAGGAATGGCCCGGGACCTGTGGCACAAGTCGGATAATGGCGCGCTGGCGTTTTGTGACTTCGATGTCGATGCTGTCAGGGCGATGCACGGCAGCATGTCTGTGCGAGTCGGCCGGCGGTTTGACTGGCTTGGATCCCTGATTGCGGAGAGGGTCGAGGTTCAGAGTGCCAGAAATGCGCCGAGTGAGATCTTCGTCAGCCTGCAGAGAGACAGGTGTTGCGGGGCCATCATCAGTTTCGGTTTCGGCGGTTTATTGACCGAGGACTGGGCGCGGGAACTCAAGCAGTCATTGCTCGTGTGGCCTGCTTCGGCGTATACGCCCGAGGAAGCATTCGACGAGCTAAAGGGACATTGGTTGGGGAGGATACTGCTCGGCAAGGCGCGCCAGCAGGCGGCACTCGTCGACGATAAGAGCCTGTTGGACTTTCTCAAAAAGCTCTGGAAACTCGATGAGTTGATGGCCCGGGAACAGCTGGGCTTGCTCGAAATGAATCCGTTGGTCATTGACCGTGCGGGCGACATTGTCGCGCTTGACGGCGTCGGTCTGCGCTCCGAAGAAGCTTTTGTCGAGTCTAGGCCGGTGCCTATGCAGGACGACAATTTCCTGAAACCCGGCCGGATTGCACTGGCGGGTGTCTCGGCGAAAGCCGGCAGCGTCGGCGGGCTAATACTGGAAAATCTTCGCCAGTCGTATTTGCCAGAGAACGGGTTGCTGGTGGTCAAACCCGGCGTCGACAACTTTGCCGGCGTTCGATGTGTGCCCGACGTTGCTGCGCTGGCGGACGATCCGGTCGACGTGCTGATCCTGGCTTTGCCCGCGGAACGCTGCGTGCAGATGATCGAGCGATTATGCGCAGAGGGGGGCGGCGCCGCGGTCGTCTACATCGTCGCCGGCGGCATCGGCGATGGCGCTGATCAAAGTGGTTTCGGCGACAGACTGTCCGAGCTCATCGAGTCGCGCCGGGAAAGCGGGCAGTGGTGCCCGGCGATCGTCGGCCCCAATGGCCTGGGCATGCTGCTGTCCCCGCTAAAGCTGAACAGCCTGTTCATTCCGCAACGTAAACTGAATGTACAGTTTACGCCGGACTCGGACGTCGCGCTGATCAGCCAAAGCGGCGCGTTTCTTATTACGCGCTTGTCACGCCATTCCAACCTGAGTCTCAAATACGGATTCTCTATTGGCAATCAACTGGACATGAAGCTTTCGGATTTCATGGCGTTGATGGCGCGCGACAAGTCGGTGCGCGTATTGGGTATCTATGTCGAAGGTTT
>WTCH01000161.1 GCA_013138675.1 Woeseiaceae bacterium
GCCTGGTCGGTTTCGACGCTCAGGCGTTCGACCTCAACCGTGCCGATGACTGAACATAGAGAAAAATTCGACGCGCTACTCGATGAGCTCGAGCGCTGGAACCAAAAGGTCAACCTCACCGCGATTCGTGATCGTGACGAGATGGTCACAGCACATCTCGACGACAGCCTGGCGGCGCAGCCGCTTCTGCGAGGCGGCCGTGTCCTCGATGTCGGGACAGGTGCTGGTTTTCCAGGCCTGCCACTCGCAATTGTCGAGCCGCAGCGCGAATTTCACCTGATCGACAGCAACAACAAGAAGATCATGTTCGTCCAGCACGTCGCTGGGCTGCTGGGCCTGGACAACGTTACCGCCGTTAAGGCGCGTAGCGAGGACTATGCACCCGGCTATCGCTTTGATACCGTGATCGCCCGGGCCTTGGCCGCATTGCCGAAGCTTGTGGAGATCGCCGGACACCACGTAGGAGAGGACGGGGTGTTTGTAGCGCTCAAAGGGCGCTACCCGGAAGAAGAATTAAAACAATTGCCCAATACGTGGCGCAGCAACGTAGTGGAACTCAAAGTGCCGGGACTCGAGGCGGGTTCACGGCATGCCGTGTTACTTACACGACTGTAGGAGCGGCGTTAGCCGCGAAATAGACAAATGGCACGCATCATTGCAATAGCGAACCAGAAAGGCGGGGTCGGCAAGACGACGACCTGCGTCAACCTGGCGGCATCGCTTGCCGCGACGCAGCGCCGCGTGTTGCTTGTCGATATGGATCCGCAGGGTAACGCGACCATGGGCTGCGGCATCAACAAGATGGAGCTCGAGAACTCGTCCTGCGACGTATTGCTCGGTGACGCGACGGCGGCTGACACGATCTTGTCAGCGCCCGAAGGCGGTTTCGCCGTGTTGCCCGGCAACGAGGACCTGACACTGGCGGAGGTCAACCTGCTGCAAGAGATTGGCAGGGAGATGAAACTCAGGAAAGCGCTGGCGCCAGTCGCCGGGCTTTACGATTTCATCCTTATTGACTGCCCGCCATCGATCAACATGCTGACCGTTAATGCACTGACCGCTGCAGATGGCGTACTGATCCCGATGCAGTGCGAGTACTACGCGCTTGAGGGGCTCAGCTCACTGCTCAACACGATCGAGCAGGTCAAAGACTCAGTTAACTCGAAGCTCGAGGTGTTTGGCATCCTGAGAACGATGTTTGATCCGCGCATTAACCTGTCAAACGAAGTTTCGCTGCAGCTGATCAAGCACTTCGACCGCATGGTTTTCCGTACCGTCATCCCGCGCAATATTCGCCTGGCAGAGGCGCCGAGCTTTGGGCGCCCCGCGCTGTTCCACGACCGCTCGTCACGTGGCGCGATTTCCTATCTTGCTCTTGCGGGCGAGATCCTGCGCAGGGAAGATGCGCGCGAAGGCCGCCTGAGAGCGGTTTAGGAACCGAGAGATGTCACCAAAGAAACGACTAGGCCGTGGTCTCGACGCACTGCTCAGCAAGCCGGCCTCAAGGGCGACCGCGGTAAGCGGCCCGGACAGCGGCGAAAGATTGCACCAGCTGCCGGTCGAGCTGCTGCAACGCGGCCAGTACCAGCCCAGGGTCGACATTCGCCAGGACACGCTTGAAGACCTCGCGAATTCGATCAGGGCGCAGGGTGTTGTGCAACCGATCGTTGCCCGCCCTATTCCTGGCACGGGCACACAGAAATACGAAATCGTGGTAGGCGAACGCCGCTGGCGCGCAGCGCAGATGGCCGGGCTCCAGGAAATTCCAGCCGTCGTCAAAGAGATTCCCGACGAAGCGGCCATCGCCATGGCGGTCATCGAGAACATCCAGCGCGAGAACCTGAACCCGCTCGAAGAGGCTCGCGCGCTGGACCGGCTTATTCGTGAATTCGACCTGACGCACGCTGAAGCGGCCGAGGCGGTCGGGCGATCGCGCGCCGCCGTCAGCAACCTGCTGCGCTTGCAGGACCTGTCGGACAAAGTAATGCCGATGCTGGAGTCGCGCCAGCTAGAGATGGGCCATGCCCGCGCATTGCTCGCTATCAGCAATGCGGTGCAGCAGCTCGACGCGGCTCGGCAGGTCGTCAAGAAAGGCCTTTCGGTCCGTGAAACCGAGCGCCTTGTACGCAGCATGCTCGACAAGAGCGGCACGACAAAGGCTACAAAGCCCGCTGATTCCGGTAACGCCGACATCCGGCGGCTCGAAATCGAGGTTTCAGAGAAGATCGGTGCGAAGGTGCGAGTCAATCACACGAAAAAGGGCTCAGGCAAGGTAGTTATCAGCTACAACAGTCTCGACGAGCTCGACGGCATCCTGAAACACATCAAGTGACACCGGGCAGCCGCCGGCGGGATGTTCGTCGCCGTAAATAAAGCGCAGCGTAGCGAGCCATGAAGGCGAGGAATATGCCGTTGGCGGTTGCTATGCCACCTGGTCAGCGTTCCCGGGGCCGTAGACCCTGCGCAGCAGTTTCGGCATTACGGCTTCGGAAATCAGGAAGCCCTGCATTTTGTCGCAATTAATCGTTTTCAGGAACTCGAAAGTCTCTGAGTCCTCGATACCTTCGGCGCAGACGGTCATGCCGAGGTTGTGTGCGAGTCCAATAATCGCAGCGAGCACTTTCATCCTGACCGGGTCGTTCTGCGCCCGCTTGAGTGCAGACGCGTGAATCTTGATCTCATCGAACGGCAGCTGATCGAGCGCGCCCAATGAAGCGGCGGCCACGCGGAAGTCGTCGAGGCACAGGCGAAAACCCTTTTCACGCAATGCTCGCAGGGTCTGCAGGTGCGGCGCATCGGGGTCGCCAAGGTCTTGTTCCGCGACTTCGAACGTAAAGCTGGAGCTGTCCAGCCCGTACTTGCCAACCAGGGACGCAAATCTGTCCGCGGTCTTGAGGTCGTCAAGCTGGCTGGGCGCAAGGTTGACGCAGGCACGGAAGTCGAGCCCCTTGTTCTTCCAGCGAACCAGTTGGGCGGCAACCTCATGCAGCACGAGTTCGGTCAGCTGGCCCATGAGCCCGAACTCCTCGATTTCGGGCAGAAACTCCAGTGGGCCCACGAGGCCATGCCTGGGGTGGCGCCAGCGGATCAGCGCCTCTGCTTCCCGGGTTTGCCACTGTTTGCTGGAGCTGCGCTCGACTTTTGGCTGGTACTTGACGATGAACTGGCGCTCTCGGATAGCTTCATCGAGATCCTCTCGCGACAGTCGCAACATTCGACTCCGGCAGGCCCTGGCAGCTGCGCTCAGGGTATCGAAATCAAAATCCGGACCGACCCACTCAAGATTGTCGAGCTTGGCCAGCTGCTCGAGTGTCGTAACTTTAGCGCTGTCCTTGAGGCGCCGCCGGTCAGCCGCAACGATGACGCCGAACTGGGCATTGCTTTCAGCATCACGCAGGGTGGCAACAACGCCTTCGGAAACATCGGTCTCGGTCAGCAAGACAATACGGCGCATACGGCCGACCATGAGCTCGGCGAGCGTCGCCGTACTGGCGAAAACAGTCAGCGTCAGGCTCAGCTCCCGGACGATGTCTTTGACCGCCTGGGCGCGTTTCGATGATTCGCTGGCAATAAGTAGCATCTGGGCTCCTGAATGCCCCCTTTTATACCGCTGATTTCGGCCCTCATATGTGCGTTAAGTCGCATTGACGAAAATCGCAGTAAATACCGGGAAAAACAGGGCTAAACAGCGCCGAAGAAACGCCGAATTCGGCGCCCGCATCGGTTGCTATGGCGGGGGTCCGACACTATAATGCGCACGCTAACTACAGGCCCGCCTGGAACCGAAATCAAGACAAGCGCCACAACCCGCCGGAAACCCCGATGGACGTGGCGTTTTTAGTGCCGGAGGCAAGTAAAAAATGCTCAAGGTGCTGGTCGGCCAAATCGGAATCGGGGCGGTCCTCGCCGCTGCGCTTTGGGGCCTTTACGGAAATGTTGCGGGTTACTCGGCGCTGCTTGGCAGCCTGACCTGCGTAATTCCAAACGCATTTTTGGCGCTGCGGCTCGTAGTACCACGCCGGGACCCTGGGGCAGGCGCCCTGATCCGGGCAGCATACATCGGTGAACTCGGAAAACTGGCGTTAACCGTGCTGATGTTCAGCATTGTTTTTGCCATGGTGCGGCCACTTTCAGCGGCGGCACTGTTTGCTGGGTTTATTGCTGCGCAGTTAATGACCATCGCCGGTCTGCTGCTGCGCGATGGACGAGAAACGGACGAGACAACGAGAAACAAGAATGGCGACTGAAGGCGGACACGGCGAAGTAGGCTCCGGCGACTACATCCAACACCACTTGCAAAACCTCCAGGTCTGTAAGGACGAGGCAGGCGAGTGGGTGTGGAATCACTGCGCGGGGAATTTCTGGGCGATGAATGTCGACTCGATGTTCTGGTCCGTGCTGCTCGGCCTGGTTTTTGTTGTCCTGTTTCGCGGCGTCGCCAAGAAGACCTCGGCCGACGAGCCCGGTCGATTCCAGGCGTTTGCAGAGATCATCGTAGACTTCGTTGACAGCTCTGTTAAGGACACGTTTCACGGCAAGAGCCGCCTGATTGCGCCACTCGCACTGACGATCTTCGTCTGGGTCTTCCTGATGAACCTGATGGACCTTGTTCCCGTCGATTGGATTCCGTTGGCCGCAGGGGCGGCAGGCATCCCTTATATGAAGGTCGTACCGACGACGGACATCAATGTCACGTTCGGCATGTCGCTCTCCGTCTTCGTGCTGATCATCTTCTACACGATCAAGAACAAGGGCGTCACAGGATTCATCCGTGAGCTGACGCTGCACCCGATAGCCCCGTCGTTCAAGTTTCCGGCCATTATCTTCGCGCCCGTTATTATCGCCTTCAACTTCATCCTCGAAAGTGTCGCGCTGCTGGCGAAGCCGCTGTCGCTGTCACTTCGACTCTTCGGCAACATGTTTGCCGGCGAACTCATTTTCATCCTGATTGCCCTGATCGGCTGGTATCAGCTGCCGCTGCACTTCGGCTGGGCCGTATTCCACATTCTGATCGTTACGCTTCAGGCCTTTATTTTCATGATGCTGACCATTGTCTATCTAAGCCTTGCGTCGGAATCACACTAGATTTTTTACGATTTAAATCAACAAACAGGACTTGATCCTGGGTAGGAGAAACTGATGGAAACTGTTATTGGCTTCACGGCGATCGCTGTCGCACTTCTAATCGGCCTCGGCGCCCTCGGCGTTGGCATTGGCATGGGCCTTTTGGGCGGCCGCTTCCTTGAAGGTGCTGCACGTCAGCCGGAGCTGGCTCCGATGCTGCAGACGAAAATGTTCCTGGTTGTCGCGCTGCTCGATGCCGTTGCGATGATTGGTGTTGGTGTCGCGTTGTTCTTTGCGTTCGCCAATCCGTTCATTGCTCAGCTGCAAGCTGCTCAAGCTGCAGCAGGCGGCTGAGACTAACCCGGCGCCGTAAGGGCGCCAAAGCGTCGTAGGAGCGGCTTTAGCCGCGACAGCGAGGTTGGGAGAAACCCGTGGATATCAATATAGGAACCTTGCTAGGCCAGTCGATCGCGATGATCGTGTTTGTCTGGTTCTGCATGAAGTTCATCTGGCCACCGTTGCTGG
>WTCH01000037.1 GCA_013138675.1 Woeseiaceae bacterium
TCAAGGACGTCCTGGCGGCCCAGCCGCTGGTAATGGTATTGCCAATTGGCGTCGAAGATAACTTCACGGGTGTCGTCGATCTTATGACAGAAAAAGCATGGGTCTGGAGCTCATCCGAGGATCCCGAGGCGTACGAGATCACGGACGTTCCCGAAGATATGCTGGAACTCGTGGCCGAGTGGCGCGAGAAGCTGGTCGAAACCGCTGTCGAGCAGGATGACGACCTGCTCGAGCAATACCTCGAAGGCAACATGCCGTCGATCGACGATCTCAAGCGCTGCGTCCGCAAGGGCACGATCGCGCTCGAATTCTTCCCAACATTCTGTGGCTCTGCCTTTAAAAACAAAGGTATACAGAATGTTCTTAATGCAATAGTTGACTATCTGCCGAACCCGACCGAGGTCAAACCGCAGCCTGAAATGGACATCGACGGCCAGGAGACCGGCAGGGTAGCGACGGTCGATCCGGACAAGCCCCTGCGCGCACTGGCATTCAAGATCATGGACGACCGTTACGGCGCCCTGACCTTTACGCGCATCTACTCAGGCCGGATCAAGAAAGGCGACAGCGTCCTCAATACCTTTACCGGCAAGACCGAGCGTATTGGCCGCATTGTTGAGATGCATGCTGACTCCCGCCTGGAGCTGGAATCGGCCCAGGCCGGTGATATCGTCGCCCTGCTCGGCATGAAGAACACACGCACGGGCCACACACTGGCAGACGTGAACAACCCGGCGACACTTGAGCCGATGGTGTTCCCGGATCCCGTGATCTCGGTCGCCATTCATCCGCGCGACAAAGCGGGCACCGAGAAAATGGGCGTTGCATTGAACAAGATGATTCAGGAGGACCCCTCCTTCCAGGTCGCGACCGATGAAGATTCAGGCGAAACTTTGATCAAGGGCATGGGCGAACTGCACCTCGACATCAAGGTCGATATCTTGCGTCGTACGCATGGCGTGGAAGTCGATATGGGCAAACCGCAGGTTGCCTATCGCGAAACCATCACCAGGATGATCGAAGACACCTACACGCACAAAAAGCAGTCAGGTGGTTCTGGCCAGTACGGCAAGATCGAGTATAGGATCGAGCCGGGCGAGTCTAATACGGGCTACGAATTCGAATCCAAGGTTACCGGCGGCAACGTGCCGCGCGAATACTGGAGAGCAATCGAGAAAGCATTTGGCGTCAGCATGGCCGAAGGTACACTCGCCGGCTTCCCGCTGCTCGACGTCAAATTCACGCTGCTGGATGGTGCTTACCACGCTGTCGACTCGTCGGCACTGGCCTTCGAGATCGCGACCAAGGCTGCGTACCGCCAATCGATTCCGAAAGCCGGCGCGCAATTGCTCGAGCCAATCATGAAAGTCGACGTGTTCTCACCTGATGACAACGTCGGTGACGTTATCGGTGACCTTAACCGCCGCCGCGGCATGATCAAGTCTCAGGACGCCGGTGCAACAGGTGTTCGCGTCAAAGCTAATGCGCCGCTTGGCGAGATGTTCGGTTACATCGGCCACCTGCGTACCCTGACATCAGGTCGCGGCCAGTTCTCGATGGAGTTCTCGCACTACGCGCCATGTCCGGCGAATGTGGCTGAAGTAGTGATTAGGGAAGTCCAGGAACGCAAGGCGAAGAAATAACGGCGTACGGGTCAGAGCCTTCGGCTCTGGCCCTGTTTCCTCACGGCGTCGATGCTAAATAGCACGACCGCAATCCAGATACAGGCAAAACAGATCAGTCTCGGCAGCGTTAACGCTTCGCCGTAATAGATAGCCGTGGCAAATTGCATCGTCGGCGCCAGGAACTGCATGAAACCGACGGTCGTCAGGCTCAGGCGCTTGGCGGCAATGGCAAACATCAACAACGGAACAACTGTAATCGGCCCCGCCAGCAGCAACAGTCCGGTGATGCCCGGACCGGCGTATCCGAATTCGGCCTGGCCGTTGCCGAACATCCAGCCCAGCCAGATCAGAGCGATGGGTACGAGCACCAGAGTTTCGATGAACAGCCCGGGCATGGCGCCGATCACGATACGCTTTCGTACGACGCCATAAATCGTGAATGAGATTCCAAGGAACAACGAAATTACTGGAAACTCGTCGCCGCTGAAAGTCAGCACCAGCACACCAATCGCGGCCAGTATTACCGCAGCTGTTTGCATGCCGCGGAGTTTTTCGCCAAACACGATCACGCCGGCAACAACGAAGATCAATGGATTGATGTAGTAGCCAAGGCTGGCCTGGAAAATGCGGTCCGTCTGTATGGCGACGATGTAGACATACCAGTTGACGGCAATCAGGACAGCGGTCAGCGTCAGCCAGAGCAGCATCTGCCGATGCTTAAGGGCTTTGGCAACCTCCGGCCACTGTCGACGCAGGTGGATGATCAGGGCACCGAACGGAATCGCCCATATGATCCGGTGGAGTAACACCTCGGTTGATGAAACTGATGCTACGAGTTTGAAGTAGATTGGCAGAATGCCCCAGAGCGTGTACGCAATGAGGCCCGCGATGAGACCATCGCGTACGTCTTGCTTTGATTGCGCCGCGGTTGCGCTCAAGTAGTCTTGCTTACATCAGCGGCTGCCTGACGACCAAGTACCCAGTCCACGATTTGCCGCATGCGCGCGAAGCCATCGATCTGCAGCATATAAAGCGACGGAACCAGGAACAACGTTATCGCGGTCGCGAACAGAATTCCGTAGCTCAGCGAAATTGCCATTGGAATAACCGAAGACGCCTGTACGCTGGTTTCAAACATTATCGGCAACAGGCCCGCAGCTGTCGTAAATGATGTAAGGATGATTGCCCGGAATCGTTGCGTGCCCGAATCGATTACAGCCTGCCTGAGAGGTACTCCTTCCTCGCGAGCCTTGTTCATGAAGTCAATCATAATCAGGCTGTCATTCACGACCACACCCGAAAGCGCGACCAGTCCGAAAAGCGAGAACATGCTGATGGCCTTGCCCATGATGATATGGCCGATCACTGCACCAATGAGCCCGAAAGGAATGACTGACATTATGACGAGCGGCTGGCTGTAGGAATGCAAGGGTATGGCGATCAGAGCGTAAATCAGGAACAAAGCAGCGATCGATGCGACGGTCAAGTTCGCAATGAAGTCCTGCTCTTCCTTACTTGCGCCTTCAAGGCCATAGACGACGCCAGGATAGCGTGACAGCAGAGCTGGAATGTACTCCTCAGATATTTCCGTAACCAGCTTGCCCGGTTCCACGATCAGCGGATCGATGTCCGCCGATACGGTAATCGTACGTTCGCGATTCAGGCGCGAGATACGTGAATAGCTGTTACCAAAGGTCACATCCGCCACCGATCCAAAAGGCACTTCGTCCCCTGCAGGCGTTCTGATCCGCATGTTTTCGAGGTCGGCGATCGAGCGTCTGTCCTCGAGCGGATACCGCACCATGACCTTCAGTTCATCCTTTCCGCGTTGAATCCTCTGTGCTTCCTCGCCATAAAATGCCTGCCGAACCTGCCGGCCCAGCGAGGTGATCGTCAAGCCAAGGGCTTCAGCCTCCGGCTTAATTGCGAGCTTGATCTCCTGGCCACCGGTATCGAATGAGTTCTCGATATCGAATACGCCCTCATACCCGGCCAGCTTGGTCTCGAGTTCCCCGGCGGCGTTCTCCAGGACTTCCAAATTGCCGCCACTGAGGCGAAAACTCAAAGGCGGGCCGCCGCCAAAATGGTTTCCGTCCGTAAACGTCAGTTTCTTGACGCCAGGAATCTCACCAACTCTATCGCGCCATAAATTTGTGACCTCGCTAACTTCAATGGGTCGATCATCGACCATCGGCAATTCTGTCCACGCAACAGCACCTGTATCGCTTGTGGTGAACGAGCCTATGTGGGCGATCATTGGGTCAAGATCGGGGTTTTCAGCAATGTACTCATCGTTGAGTTCGAGTATGGCCTGCTCGATTTTGTCCAGCGCGGCGTTGCGTACGGCCGGAGCTGTCCCGCTTTCCATTTCAAGCTGCATTTGAATGAAGTCACCTGGCGATTCCGGAAACAAGACGACGCGAACAAGACTGCTGTTCATCATTCCAATCGTGACAATCAAAAATGCGACGAATATCGCGACAGTCATTCCGCGATTATCCAGTACCTTCTCCAGTGCGGGCCGATAGCGATTGTGAATTAGCCTGTGCAGACCATGCTGCACACGCCGCTGAATCTTCTGAAAGAACCTCGGGATCCGCTGCAATAGCGGGATGTAGCGTTGCGGATTAAATAGATCCTCTTCATCGACCGGTTTGATTTTGGCGTGCACGAGATGCGCCGGAAGAATGAGCTTTGACTCGACCAGTGAAAACATTAGACAAAGGACGACCACCATGGACATCGCTTCAAAAAATGGTCCGACAATTCCTCCAACAAACAACAATGGCGCGAAGGCTGCGATCGTCGTAAGAACACCGAATGTGGCGGGAATCGCGACCCGCTTCGCGCCTTTGACGACGTTATCTATCGTATGACCATCTGCCCTGATCTTGGTGTACGCGCTCTCGCCGATGATGATTGCGTCATCCACCACGATGCCAAGCACGACGATAAAACCGAACAAACTGATCATGTTTATGGTCACGGGCCATGGCCCGAACGGCATTAGAAAAAACGCGCCCAGGAAGGTAATCGGAATCCCGACGATTACCCAGCCTGCAACTTTCATGCGCAGGAACAGAGACAGGATGAGGAACACCAGCACGGCGCCCTGCCACATGTTCTCCATCATCATCATTAGCCGGCCGCTGAGATAGTGCGAGCGATCCACCCACAGATCCATTTCGACACCGGCCGGCAGACTTGCGCGCCTCTCTTCGACGAACGCCTTGACCGCTGCTGCAGTCTTGAGTTCGTTTTGCTGGCCGCTGGCAAGAACATTCAACGTAGCCGTCGGTTGTCCATCGAAACGACCGAAACCCTCTGACTCGACGAAACCGTCATTGATATTGGCGATGTCGCCCAGTGTCAGCCGCGTGCCATCCGGAAACGTACGCAATACCAGGTCCGCATACTCAAGG
>WTCH01000270.1 GCA_013138675.1 Woeseiaceae bacterium
GGCCTGCAAAATGCCCGCGTTCCGTTACTGATTTTCCTTACGATTAATATCACTAACATTGTGCTGGACCTGGTTTTCGTAATCGGGCTCGGCATGCAAGTCGATGGCGTTGCGCTCGCGTCAGTCATCGCCGAGTACAGCGGCTTATTCGTAGGGCTCGGGTTCGCTGTGCATGCACTACGCAACCGCGACGGTCATTGGCCGCTCGCGCGACTCTTCAATGTGCGCGCTTACTCTGCTTTTTTTGCGGTCAACGCACACCTGTTCATTCGCACGATGGCGCTGATGTTCACGTTCGCATTTGTTACCGCGCAAGGCGCGAGACTCGGCGGCGTCATTCTTGCTGCGAATGCGGTCCTAATGAATCTGCAGATGCTCACGGCCTTTGCTCTGGACGGCTTCGCGCACGCCGCTGAGGCCCTGGTTGGCAAGGCCGTCGGTCAACGCAATCGCACGGCGCTCGAACAGTCTGTGCGGCTGGCACTCAAATGGTCATTAAAGTTCGCCGTCGGATTTTGCCTCTTGTACATCGTCGCCGGACCACTACTCATCCGCATGTTGACTGACCTGTCGGAGGTTCGCGAGGCGGCCATGCGCTTCCTGCCCTGGCTTGTGCTGTCGCCGCTCGTATCCGTCTGGTCGTTCCTCTACGACGGTGTCTACGTTGGCGCGACACGGGCACGGGAAATGCGCAACATCATGGTTCTCTCCACCGTGGGCATTTTCATGCCAGCCTGGTTCCTGTTGCAGGGCTACGGCAACCATGGTCTGTGGCTCGCCTTCACACTGTTCATGGCAAGCCGCGGTATCGGCATGCATATTGGCTATCACCGGAAAGTGCTGCCAGCGGCAACATCCGATTTTCGAGACGGCTGAAGATCAACAAGCCGAAGCCGTAGACGCCAGCACCGAACCAGCCGCGTAAGGACTACCCAAGAACGTCGGTCCGCTGTCCACCGCGGCGGCGGACCGTTCTCTTTGCCCATTGATAAGCAACGATTCCTGACACAATATTTGCGATCGCATACGCCGCGAATATCCCGACTGCCCCCATCAAGACCATACCGACGATTGCCAGGGGCAGATATAACAGCACGATTCGACCGAGGCTGATGCCAACTGCCGGCATTGGATTCCCGAGCCCGTTGAATGACGCATTCATGACCATGACCATGCCGTACGCGCCATAGCTGATTGGCGCGATCAGCAAATACAGACTCGCCGTATCGACTACAGCAGCATTGCTGCTGAACAGCGTCGGCAGAAAGCCCGAGAACAGGACCAGCCCCGCCGCCATCAACAATCCGCTCCCGATACAGAACAGCATGCTCAAGCGCAGCGCTTCCAAAATGCGCGTGTCCTTGCCGGCCGAGAAATTCTGCCCGACAAAGGGCCCAATGATCGCCGACATCGCGTAGTACACGACCAGCATCATCGACTCGATACGACTCGCGATGCCAAAGCCTGCAACCGCGTCGGGGCCGTAGCGCGCGATCATCGCAGTGACGATTGCTGCGCCTATCGGCACGATGGCATTCGTGCCTGCCGCCGGGATACCTACATGCAGCACATCCCTCCATGACTGCCACAGCTCATCCGGTTCAGGCTTTTTAAAACTAACCATGTCCATGCGGCCCTGCAACAAGACCAACGTGCCCACGAAAATCGTGCCGCGTGCGATCAGCGCTGCGATCGCAGCGCCGTTGAGCCCGAACTCCGGTACCGGCCCAAGTCCGAATATCAGGACCGGGTCGAGAGCGACATTGATAATCGAACCGATGATCATGAGCTTGCTGGGCAGGCGCGTGTCACCCGTCGCGCGCATGCTGGCCATACCGACCATGCCAACGACGACGAACGGTACGCCGGCGTAAAGAATGGTCATGAATCCACGAATCAGCGGGATCATGTCGTCCGGTGCACCGAGAACACGGAACAACGGGTCGATCGTCAATACGCCAATCAGAGAGACGCCGGCGGTAATCAGGAATGACAGTATCAGGCTGTCGGTCGTCAACCGACGTGCGCGCCGATGATCGCCCGACCCGATCGCCCGCGCGACAACCGATGAGGTTCCGGCGCCGAGCCCGATCGCCACACTGGTCACGATCATCAGTATCGGATAACTAAAGGCGTGTGCGGCCAGTGCATGATCGCCGACGCGCCCGAGAAACCATGCATCGATGAGCGCCTGGCCCATCATCGTCATGATCCCGAGCAACACCGGTGCAGTCATGACAACGAGGTGCTTTCCTACCGGACCTTCAGTCAGCCTGACTCTGTCTGATCGCATCGATTTCCGATTGTCGGTGGGCAAGAAAGCGCATAGGTTATCATCGTCGAATCTCTGCGACGCGTACCAGGAAGAAATCGATGGGCTGGAAAAAACTGTCGTCCCGTACAGTTTGGGAAAACGACTGGATGCGGGTCCACGAGGACGAAGTTATTAACCCGGGCGGTGGCGAAAATCTCTATGGCCACGTGCACTTCAAGAACCACTCCGTCGCGATTGTTCCTCTTGATGAAAACGGCAACACCTGGCTGGTCGGCCAGGATCGTTACACGCTCGGAGCGTGGTCGTGGGAATTACCCATGGGTGGTGCGCCACTCGGCGAAGCGCTCATCGACGCGGCGCAGCGTGAACTCCGGGAAGAGACCGGGCTGACCGCCGCTGACTGGACCGAGGTCATGCAACTGCATACGAGCAACTCCATCACCGACGAGTGCGGCTTCGTTTTCGTCGCACGTGACCTAACCATGGGCGAAACGGAATTTGAGGAAAGTGAAGACCTCGAGATTCGCAAGCTCCCCTTTTCCGAAGCACTGGCGATGATCGAACGCGGCGAGATTACGGACGCAATCTCGGTCGCGGCGCTGCTTTTCGTGGCCTCTAGAAAACCTTCTTCGCCGTAACCACGTAACGCAATGGACCACCTGCTTCACTCGCGTCGAACGGGTAGCACGTAACCAGGCTCAGTATCGCCGCGTCCGTGTCGAGCAACAGGCTGCCGCGTCGTGAATCCACTACATCGATACCGATGACCTTGTACAGGTGTTTGCGCCCACCGATCCTCTCAACCAACACAGAATCTCCCATCTCGATGTCACGCAGAAAACTGAAATGGGTGTCGCGATGACCGGCGATCACACTATTGCCCACCTCACCGGGTAAAACGCTCGTGCTCAAGTGTCCCGGTCCGAATGCCAGCGTGCGACCGGATCCGCCGGCCAGCACAATCAGGTTCACGTCGCCGGACTTTGCCGTCAGGCGAGCGACCGGCCAGGTATCAGCCCAGGGCCACGGCGCCTGCCGATCGCCGAATTCGACCGAACGCATCCAGGCGCGAAGCATGAGCTCCTGCGCCAACCAGGCCTTGGCGGGAATGTAGGCACCCTGGCCCATTTGCCAGAAACCGAGACAAAGCAGACAGGCCACGACCAGCTTCCGCAGCAATCTAGTTCGCGAAGCCATGAGTAACTCTCCTCATCCACGCGGACATCGCGAGTATCAGCATTGCCGCAAGCAGTGTGAGCAACCCCTTAAGGCGCAGCGCGGGACCATCGGTCGCCGTCGCCGGGAAACCAAAAATCGCTCTGCTGCTCTGACCATGTGCCATCAGGTTTGGTACCTGCTCCTTGAGGAGCAGATCGCCTGCCGGCCTTACGGGGGTCTTGTCGACCGCAATGAGGCTCGTGTGTTTGCTGACGAGATGGTGCTTGAGCGCTGTCTCGACAATTGCGGAACGTGTTTCTGCCACGTCGGCACCACGTCGCTCTTTGTCGAGGAGGTCGGCTATACGGGCACGCGCCCAAAGTGCTGCGATACCGGGACTTTGGGCGTCAACGTCAAGCGAGAGGTCGGCTGACCAGGCGCCGGCCACCGAGTCCCCGACGATGCGAATGGTATCGCTCGGCCTAAAGGCACTCGATGCCCTGATGCGCACAGACACGGGCTCACCCAGGTACAGGTCCGGGACGATGGCTGGATAGCCATCAACCCGTGTGCCGCCCGGCCACTGCAGGTCGATGTTTGTTACCTGCGGGTGCTCGAGTTTGCGGAACAGGCGATCCATTTTTTCGCCCACCTCGTGCAGCGCACTGATCGTTGTGAATGTGCCCCGACCGGTTTCTGCTGCCTTGCGCATGAACCAGCTGTTTGGCGCCGACCCGATTCCGACCGTGAACAACCGCGCATTGCCAAGTTTCGCTTCAATGAGTTTAAACAGGCCTTCTTCGTTACCCACGGCCCCATCGGTAATGAAGATGATTTGCCGCAGGTAGGATTCCGATGGCGGGTTTCGAAGTGCGAGTTGCAGTGCCGAACGCATCTCGGTGCCACCATTAGCCTGCAGTCGTGATACGAAATTGCGCGCCGTCGAGATGTTTACCGCGCCAGCCGGCACACTGTTGGCAAACAGCGGATTCGGGTAGGAGTTGAACTCAATGACGTTGAATAGATCGCCAGGCTGCAGCCCGTCAATTGCCCGGCTCAATGCCTTGCGCGCCTGTTCTATCGAGACCCCATGCATCGAACCCGACGTATCGACGATGAAAATCATCTCGCGTGGCATGCGTGCTGCACTTGATTCCGCGGTGTCCGGAGGCATGACCAGCAGCAGGTAGTACGGCTCGCCGTTAACGGTTTCAGCGAATGCCATGCCTCTCGGTGCTGACGATGGTACCGGCCGCCACAGCAATTCGAAATCGTGATCCATGGACGCCTGGCCGTTGGCCAATGCCACGCTGTAATGCCCGGTCGACTCCGAGACGTTAACCGGATGATATCGACTGGCAATAATCTCCAGTGGCATGCCGGCATTGATCCTCGCCTGCAATGACACTTTGTGGCTCTTCGACATGCCAACCATGGGCGGCGTAATCAGCGAGGCGTCATCAACCAGCGTCGTGTCGGGCGACCATCCACTGCCTTGCCGGTCCGAGGTTGCCTCGCCGGGAATGTAGCGTGGCGTCAACGTCATCGGGAACCGCAGGCTGAACGTGCCATCTTCATAGCGAACGTCTTCCAGGTATTCGATTTCAACAATGACCGACTCCCCAGGCCCGATGTTGGCGACCGAGGTCGTGAACAGGTTGGCGCGCTGCTGCTCAACCAGGCTTGTTTTCTTGCCTTCCTGCTTCGCTTGTTCATATTCCTTTCTCGCTTGTTCCTTCTCGCGGATTTCACCCTCGATAAAACGCTCGCCGACGTAGAGGCGCATGTGATCGACGGCAGCCCCACCCGGGAGCGGGAAAACATAGATCCCCTCGACCCACTCGCTGCCCTCGTTCCTGAACTCCTGCATCACGGAAACGCGCGCGACCAGGCCGTTGACGTTGATACTCACGTCGGTGTTCAGGAGAGTGGCCGTCTCGTAGCCCTCGCTCATGCGCATCAGCAGGCTTCCGGCCTGCATCTCGCCCGGGGAGGTAGTGTTCGCCTGCGCAGGGCCTAACATGAGGGACGCCAGCAGGAGCAGGGTCCGTGCAGCTACAGTCTGGTGTTTGAACATCGCCGTTCTCCTTATTTGTCACGATCGATTGCAACAGGGGAAACGGTCAACGCGTGGCCTGTGACATGGCAATGCACCGGCGTAATGTGGCAAATTGTGGCGACTAGCCCGAATTCACTCCGGAGAACGACCTGGCCAAGAAGATTGCAATCGTCGAAGACGAAGCTGCCATTCGCGAGAACTACGTTGCTGCGTTCCAACGCGAGGGTTACGGCGTCGATGCGTACGAGGCTCGCGATGAGGCCATGCAGGCATTCGATGTGCGTTTGCCTGACCTTGTCGTCATCGACATTAATCTCAAGGATGACGTTGAGGGAGGCTTCGAGCTCTGTCGTGAACTGCGATCTCGCGCAGCCGAGCTGCCCATCATATTTCTGACAGCCCGTGACAGTGAATTTGATGCGGTCTCCGGCTTGCGCCTGGGCGCCGACGATTACCTGACCAAGGACATCAGCCTGCCGCACCTGATGGCGCGCGTCGCCGCGTTGTTTCGCCGGCTGGAAGCAATGCAGAAGCCGCAATCCAAAGACAGCCGCATCGTTCGCGGTGACCTCGAGATCGACACGGACCGCATGACCATTCACTGGCAGGAACAGGCCGTTGGCCTGACCCTGACCGAGTTCTGGCTCGTGCATTCGATGGCGCGTTACCCGGGCCACGTGAAGAACCGGCAACAATTGATGGATGCCGCGCAGGCGGTTCTCGACGACAACACGATTACGTCGCACGTAAAACGCATTCGTCGCAAATTCGTTGCCATAGACTCAGGATTCGACGCGATCGAAACCGTGTACGGCATGGGCTATCGCTGGCTCGCCGACTAGCGCGCGGCATACAACATGAACCTCAAGCGGCAATTACTCCTCGTCAGTTTGCTGACGCTGGTGTTGCCGTGGGCCGGCTACCAGTTCATTCAGGAAACTGAATCCGCGTTACGTACAGGTCAGCAGCAAATGCTCGCCAGCACTGCACGTTACATCGGTAACTCACTTGCTACGCACCCCGAGGAGTTTCCGCGTGGCCCACGTGGCGACGAAACTCTCAGTGACCAGATTTACTTACATCCGCTCAACAGTCGTCCTGAGATCGATGGCTATCTTGATGACTGGTCGATCGAGCGGTCCTCGTTGCGCATGCTCCGTGGCACGGACGGTCCCATTCAATTCGTTGTTGGCGTAGTGGATGAAGCAGCCTACCTGTACGCCGAGGTCCGCGACGACAACGTTGTCTTCGCCCGCCCCGGTTCGCGTACGCCGGACAGCGGACCGACATTTTTTGATGCCGTAACGCTGATTAACACGAGCCCGCTGTACCTGAATGAGACCATTGTGTTCTCTGCCGAAGCGCCAGGCACAGTTATCGCAGTTGTTCGCAATGAGTACGGAATCAAGTCCGACCCCTCAATCATCGCTACCTGGCGGGACGTTCCGGGCGGCTACCAGATCGAAGCAAGAATCCCGGCGAGCAAGCTCGGCACTAACCTCGGGGTTATCGTCTACAACACGGCCTCGGAGCTGCAGTCGCCCGCACGGAGTGCGACGTTTACTTCGCGCAAGCCCGCAGCGTTTGTCACCGTGTCGCCGGACCTCAGTCGCATCACCGACGGTCTGGCTCAACCTGGCATGCGTCTCACTGTGACCGATACATCGGGTTGGCGCATTGCGGCAAGTGGCGATTTGTCGACGGCGACGGCGGAGGACGCGAGCGTTCGCTCGATTTGGTTGCGTGTTCTCTATGACGCGCTCGTCGAATCCGGCGCCGCTGCCGAGCTGGCAGAACCGGATCCCAGTGGCCGCGAACAGCGCGACTACATCTCCGAAGCTCTCGCCGGTGAAGAGTCCGTTGGCTGGTTTCGAAGTGGAGAGAGCGGTCGCGCCGTTGTCGCGGTCGCGCAACCGGTTATTGCGGACGGGGAGCTAATCGGGGCCTTCGTGCTGCAACAGGGCACCGACGCAATTCTGAGCCTGAGAAACCAGGGGCTTGTGCGGCTAATGAATGTCACGTTGATTGCAACACTCCTCGTCGCGGCAACCTTACTCGGATACGCGACCTGGCTCTCACGGCGCATTCGCCGGCTCAGCGTTGCTGCCGAGGAGGCGCTCGACAGTGACAAACTGAGATCGTCCCTGCCCAGCGCGCTGTCAGGTGATGAGGTTGGCGACTTGTCGCGCAGTTTTTCGCATGTGCTGCGACAGCTCGCCGACTACAACGACTACCTGCGCACACTGGCGTCAAAGTTGTCGCACGAATTACGCACGCCGCTCGCTATCGTCACCTCATCGCTTGAGAACCTCGAACACGAGCCACTCAACGAGGCATCCGCAGACTATGCTGCGCGCGCTCGCAGTGGCGCCGACCGCTTGCGCCGCATTCTTACGGCGATGAGCGAGGCCAGCCGGGTCGAAGAGCTGATGTCACATGCGGAACCCGAGGCATTCGACCTTTCTGCCGCCCTGGCGTCGACAGTCATTGCGTACCGTGACGTCTATCCACTTCGCACGTTCGAATTCGACTCCGCTCTCGAGTCAGCGACGACGCAGGGATCTCCCGAGTTGATCATCCAGATGCTCGACAAGCTCGTCGACAATGCTGTTGGATTCAGTGGTGAGGGCGATTCGATCGAGATCGGACTCGCGAAAGAGCACGACGCCTTGCTGCTCAGCGTGAGCAACCCAGGTCCACCGCTTCCTGAACGCATGCGCCACCAGATGTTCGACTCGATGGTGTCGATGCGGCCGGGTGAAGACAACAAACATTTAGGTTTAGGGCTTTATATAGCGAAACTTATCGCCGAAGGCCATGGTGGAAAGATTGACGCGGAGAACACTGACGACGGCGTTACGTTTCGTGTTTCGTTGCCGATGCCACCAGGTTAGTCCGCGATTGCCCTTGCTGCTTCGCGGCCGGCATCGTCTGGCTAATCATCCTGAGGCGCCGCACAAACGTCCTCCTCCAGCAAACTCTCGAGTTCCGCCAGAAACTCAGCAGAATAATTCTGCCGTATTCGACACCAGTTTCTCTCAAACAGCTTGCTGTTGTTAATCACCCCTCGCCATGCAAATTTTTCGGCGTCAAATTCATGTTCATCAAACATGCCATGACGGTATTGGTAGTGAATATTCTCCCAGTCGCGCATATTGGCAACCAGGTAAAGGTAGGCCTGATACTCCTCATCCGCTGTAAGCTCCTCGCCACCCGTTGCCCGTCGCATCACACTGGCCATTTGGCTATTGGTTCCCACTGAGAGGAGGCGGTTTGATAATTGTTGCGATATGTCGTTTCGCGTCTGTGCACGGATCATGTCCCGATTTTGATTGAGCTCGACAACCAGCAAAATAATCCCAATCAATACACCGATGTTTGCGCCCAGTGTGAGCCAGCGATTCACTTTGTCCGATTCCATAGAAAGCTCTCGATTAGCAACGGTGAGACAGTAAAGTGTGATCCGGGTGACCGTCTGCTTTGGGTCGGCAGCAGTCGCCCAGTAGTTTAACCTTCCAGGGGCCGTTTACGGCCTTAAGCAGCCGCTCGCGGACAGCGAGAGACAACTATGCAGTCGCTGACTCATGGGTGTCGTACCAAATACCGTATTTGTCGCCTTGCCATTTTAGTAGCGAAAAAAGATAGGCATTCGCGAGTAAGAGCAAACCGCCAACAAGTGCGGCTTCACTAACGAACCCCAGCGCACAGAATAGGAATCCGAATATGTGCGACAGAAAATGAATTCGCGTCGCCACGATTCTGGTCGTGCGGACGCTGAGAAAATTAAAAAAGAACCAGCATTTCAGCCAGAAAGGAAGGTTTTGCCAACCAGCGGTGTCTTTTTCCATCGTGTAGGCCTCTCGGTTCAGAGTTTCGATGTCAACTCCAAGCACCGATGCGAGGCATTTCAATGACTCCAAACTGGCATTGTGACCGCTTTCAATTCTCTGAATGGTCCGGACATTCAAGCCAGACATTTGTGCTAATTGTTCTTGCGAGAGATGGCGACCAATCCGCAATTGTTTGAGAATCATAGACGCACCCAGTGCTTACGAGCCGCAAGTATCTGCCGATTCTATCAGTGTCGGTTACGCAATCCGCCCGACATTTGCCCGACACCGGCGAGTTCTGACGAACGTCCGCTTTGGGTCAATACCAGCCACTGAGTCTATCACCAGATGAGCGTCTGCTTACGGCCAAGAGCGGCCGGTTGACAACTCGCAATGATAAGCTTGCCGGTCGCACCAGTTCACCACACGATCGAGAAGCGCTTGAAAGCCATCACCTACCCGAAATATGGACCACCTGATGTTCTTCAACTCAAAGAGGTGGAAAAACCCGTACCGAAAGACGATGAGGTTCTGATTCGGGTGCGGGCGGTGGAGGCGACAAAATCCGACTGCGAGATGCGCAGCTTCAAATTTGCGGTTAAGTGGTTCTGGCTACCCTTGCGGATCGCATTCGGCGTGAGAAAACCACGGCGGCAAAACCTGGGTGGCTATTTCTCTGGAGAGGTTGAAATGCTCGGAAAAGACGTCACCGAGTTCTCCACGGGCGACCAGGTTTTTGGCACGGCTGGCCTAAAGCTGGGCGCCTATGGCGAGTATGTCGCCTTGCCGGCAAGCTACACCATCGTCGCCAAGCCCAGCAACATGAGTTTCCAAGATGCCGCGGCGGTACCGCTGGGCGGGCTCAACGCGCTCCATTTCATGCGACTGGCAAGAATCCAGGCAAGAGACAAGGTATTGATCAATGGTGCTGGCGGTAGCATCGGAGCGCATGGGGTTCAGATTGCTAAATCAATGGGCGCCGAAGTCACAGCCGTCGACAGCACCATCAAGGAAGATCTGTTAAGACGTATGGGTGCTGACCACTTCATTGACTATACCAAAGAGAACTTCGCGACCATGGGCCGGACGTATGACGTTATTTTCGACATGGTTGCTGGGAGTCCCTATGCCGCTAGCATCAGGGCACTCAATCCCAACGGACGCTATTTAACGGCCAACCCCCGCCTTTCAGTCATGCTTCGTTCGGTCTTCACGAGCCGCTTTAGCGAGAAAACTGCCAAGTTTGCCTTTGCGCAGGAGGCCAGAGAGGAGCTGCTGGCGCTCAGGCAGATGATTGAGGATGGAAAAATAGGGTCAATCGTGGACATAGTTTACCCAATGGAGCAGGCAGCCGATGCGCATAACCGGGTCGAGACCGAGCAACGCCTCGGGGCGGTCGTAATCGCAATCGATGATCGCGTTGATGATTCGCACGCCGACTGCACTAACCTGAACGGCAGGTTTCTTTGATCGGCGACAAAAACGTCCAATAGCATCGGGCTGGACGGACGGCGACTTTGGGTTGTGACTTCAACCGGTCGAAAGCGGTCACTGACCCAGATGTATACTGAGCGTCTGGTTTTGACCCAAAGCGGTGATTGACCAAGTTGGGGGGAATATGAGACCGAGCGGTTGGCTTCTGTTGTGTTCATTGATTGTGGCGAGCTCCGCCATTACGGCACAAAATAATGAATCGAGCTCCGGCTTCGTGCATCTTCAAGCTGCAGACGTACCTTATGAAGCAAACCCTGACATACCCGGGTTAGGTTATGCGGTTTTGTCAGGCGATCCCGACGAGGCGGGCATTTATGTTTTTCGCCTCAAGATTCCTCCTGGCCTGACGTTCCCGCCTCACCATCACGACCAAGACCGATACGTGACCGTGATATCTGGTGTTTGGGCATTTGGCACGGGCTACTCAGGCAAATGCGAGGATACGATTCCACTGACAGCCGGAGCGTATGTGGTGCACCCGAAAGGAGCTGTCCATTTCGACGGAGCGTGTGGTGAAGAGGCTGTCGAGGTTCAGATCATCGGTCGCGGGCCGGTCAAGACGACGTGGGTTGAAGAGGCCGAATAGCTACACCTGGCCGCCGAGCAGCAGC
>WTCH01000267.1 GCA_013138675.1 Woeseiaceae bacterium
TTACCCTGACGTCCCGTGGCAAGTCGGGCGGCAACTCGATTCCGATGGCCGGCGTGCCCTATCACGCGATAGAGGGCTATCTTGCGAAGCTCGTGCGCAAGGGCGAGTCGGTAGCAATCTGCGAGCAGGTAGGCGATCCGGCAACAAGCAAAGGGCCGGTCGAACGCCGGGTCACCCGCATCGTGACGCCTGGCACGCTTACCGACGAGGCGTTGCTGGCCGAGACGCGCGACAACCTCGTCGCGTCCGTGTTTGCAGATGGCAACGGCGTCGGCATCGCCTGGCTCGACCTGGCCGGTGGCCGTTTTCGTTTGACCGAGGTCCCTGACGTCGAAAGCATGCTCGGTGAAATCGAACGACTGCGCCCCGCCGAGCTGATCGTTGACGAGGACCAGGCGTTTGACGGTTCATTCAGGAAAAGCATTCGCGTCACGCGCCGCCCCCCCTGGCATTTCGAACTCGACAGCGCGACACGACTGCTCTGCGCGCAATTCGGTACTCGCGACCTGAGCGGCTTCGGCTGCGACGATTTTGCGCGCGGCGTTGCCGCAGCGGGCGCGCTCATGCAGTACGTCACGGACACGCAAAAGTCGGCATTGCCGCACCTGCAGTCGCTGGCCGTTGAGCGACGCGAGGACGCGGTCATCATGGACGGGCCGACGCGCCGCAACCTCGAACTCGAAGAGTCGTTGAGCGGCCACCACGAACACACCCTCGCCGGCGTCATGGATCATTGCCAGAGCCCGATGGGATCGCGCCTGCTGCGACGCTGGATACAACGCCCGCTGCGCGATGCAACCCGGCTCAAGGCGCGATACCAGGCCATCGAGACGTTCATGACGAGCGCGTCGATCACAGACCTGCAGAGCAGGATCGACGGCATCGGCGACATCGAACGAATTCTGTCCCGCGTCGCACTGCGTTCTGCGCGACCGCGAGACCTGCGGCAGTTGTCCGAAGCCCTGTCGCGATTGCCGGCGTTGCGGCAACAACTGGGCGTGCTCGACTCACCGCTGGTCCACGAACTTAACGAACAGATCGGCGAGCACCGCCGGCAACATGAGATGCTTACCAAGGCCGTCATCGACAGCCCGCCCATGCTAATCCGGGATGGCGGTGTCATTGCGGATGGCTACGACGACGAACTCGATGACTTGCGCGCCATTGCGGCGAACGCAGACCAGTACCTGCTCGATCTCGAATCGCGGGAGAAAGAGCGTACGGGCATAGCGACGCTGAAGCTCGGCTACAACCGCGTTCACGGCTACTACATCGAAATCAGCAAGGGGCAGGCCGACAAAGCACCGGTTGAATACGTGCGGCGGCAAACACTCAAAGGTGCTGAACGCTACATCACGCCGGAACTGAAAGAATTCGAAGACAAAGTCCTTGGGGCACGCGAGCGGGCATTGGCCCGCGAAAAGCTACTGTACGAAGGGCTACTAGACCAATTGCACGACGTACTCGGTGAACTGCAACTTACAGCGACAGGACTCGCGGAGGTCGATGTATTGACCTGCCTGGCAGAACGCGCGGAAAGTCTCGGACTCTGCAAGCCCGAGATCGCAGACACGCCGTGCATCGAGATCAAAGGCGGCAGGCATCTCGTCGTCGAACAGGTGATCGAAACGCCATTCATCGCAAACGATGTCTCGCTTAACTCTACGCAGCGACTGCTGGTCGTCACCGGCCCAAACATGGGCGGCAAGTCCACCTATATGCGACAGGCTGCCCTGATCGCGATTCTCGCTCATATCGGCAGCTTCGTGCCGGCCGAAAGTCTGCGCATAGGTCCTATCGACCGCATCTTCACGCGTATCGGCGCATCTGATGATCTCGCTGGTGGCCGCTCGACGTTCATGGTCGAGATGAACGAAACTGCGACGATTCTGCACAACGCGACTGAGCAGAGCCTCGTCCTCATGGACGAGATCGGGCGCGGTACGAGCACCTTTGATGGCCTGTCACTCGCGTGGGCGGCAGCACATTACATGGGTGAGACGGCCAACGCGTTCACCTTGTTTGCGACACACTATTTCGAGCTAACGGCACTTGCCCAGGAATTGTCGGCTTGCAGCAACGTGCATCTCGATGCCACGGAACACGGCGGGGAGCTCGTGTTCCTGCATGCCGTCAAACCGGGACCCGCGAACCAGAGTTACGGGCTGCAGGTCGCGGCCCTGGCCGGCGTACCGAAAGAAGTCATTCGCCGCGCGAAGGCGTACCTGAAAACACTGGAATCGATGCAGTCGAGTATTGGCGACAGCCCGCAGGGGCAACTGCCATTGACTGTCGAGGAACCTGAGGTGGAAGACCCATTGCGCGGCGCTGTCGAGGCGTTGGATCCGGATGCGATGTCACCCCGGGAAGCGCTCGAGGCGCTGTATAAGCTGAAGAACCTGTAGGAGCTCGGTCGCGGCTGAAGCCGCTCCTACAGTTCGCGCTTACCTTGTGGGATCTTGGTCGCGGCTGAAGCCGCTCCTACAGTTCGCATTTACCTTGTGGGATCTTGGTCGCGGCTGAAGCCGCTCCTACGGTTCGCATTTACCTTGTAGGAGCGGCTTCAGCCGCGACCCGATTCATCGCGAAGGAACTCGCCTCGCTTGAGGAAAGCCGCCGCCTGGTCGACCACGCCAGCCGATACCAGCATGCTCTTGTGGCTAACATCCATGCAGATGTGATCCGTCGCGCCTTCAAGCCGAGTTTCGGCGACCGCGACTGAGCCATCATTGTCGCCATCGAACGTCGTTATCAGGCGTCCGAATCCATACGGTGACGTGCCTGCAATGATGCCCACATCCCGCTGTTCGCATACATGTGATGCCCATTGGTTCGCCGCTTTTTCGACAACGCCGGTAGAAAGCGACTGGCCGACAAACGGCGCGGCCCAATCTTGTGTACTTAGGAAAGTCGCCGCCCTCGATCCAACTAAGGGGGAACCAATACACACAAGGCGGCCCGGCACTGAATCGCTAGAGTTTGAAAGCATGCGCAACGCGATAACGCCGCCGAGGCTGTGGCCAATGATGTGCGTTTCATTCAGGCCTTGCTCTTCGATGAAACGAGACAACAGGTCGGCGTTGTCGTCGAGTGAGCCTCGTACCGACGGGTAATTGAACAAGCGAACGTCGTAGCCGTACTCCTTCTCGAGCCGGCGCTTGATCAGGTACATGCTGACACCATGCGACCATATGCCGTGGATGCAGATGACCGTATTGGTGGGCGTCATTCGGTGCGCGGTGCGCGAAGCCGGATACCGGCCTCCTTGAGCTGCTCGGCCGAAATCTCTCCCGGCGCATTGGTCAGCGGACAGTGCGCCGATTGCGTCTTCGGGAATGCGATTACGTCACGAATGCTCTCGGCACCAGCCATGAGCATGACGATGCGATCGAGGCCGAACGCGATGCCGCCGTGTGGCGGGCAACCGAACTCGAGCGCGCGCAGCAGGAAGCCGAATTTCTCCTCGGCCTCGTCCTTGCTGATACTGAGCAAGTCAAATACAGCGGCTTGAATTTCCTGGTCGTGGATACGGATTGAGCCACCACCAATTTCGGATCCGTTAAGCACCATGTCGTAGGCACGAGACAAGGCGTTGCCCGCATCGGCCTTCAGAGCCTCTGCGTCGTTGATCGAAGGTGCCGTGAACGGGTGATGCAATGCGGTCCAGCGTTTGCCCGTCGCGTCCTTTTCAAACATCGGAAAATCAACAATCCAAAGCGGCGACCAGCCGTCTGCTACCAGGCCGCGATCTTCGCCAAGCTTCACGCGCAGCGCGCCAAGCGCGTCATTCACGACACGGGCCTTGTCGGCACCAAAGAAAATCAGGTCGCCCGTCTTCGCAGCGGTGCGCTCAAGAATGCCGTTAACCGCGTCATCGGGCAGGAACTTCAAGATCGGTGATTGCAGTCCGTCGCGCCCGGCATCGATGTCATTAACCTTGATGTAAGCGAGGCCCCGGGCGCCGTAGCGCGCGACGAAATCGGTGTAGTTATCTATTTGCTTGCGAGACAGCTCGCTGCCCTGCGGCAGACACAGTGCCGCCACACGGCCTTCGGGATCAGCCGCCGGGCCGGCAAACACCTTGAAGTCGACCGACTTCATGAGATCTGACACCTCGATGAGTTCGAGATCGATACGCAGGTCCGGTTTATCCGATCCGTAGCGCTGCATCGCCTCGGCGTAGCTCATCCGTGGGAACGGCGACGGCAGATCAACGTCGAGCACCTTCTTGAACAGGTGCCGCACCAAGCCTTCCATCTCGCCGGTCACAGATGCTTCATCGACGAAGCTCATCTCGATATCGAGCTGCGTGAATTCGGGTTGCCGGTCTGCGCGCAGATCCTCATCCCGGAAACAGCGCACAATCTGGTAGTAGCGATCGAGGCCGGACATCATCAGCAGCTGTTTGAATATCTGCGGCGACTGCGGCAATGCAAAAAACTTGCCTGGATGCGTGCGGCTCGGCACGACGTAGTCACGCGCGCCTTCGGGCGTCGCGCGCGTCAGCATTGGCGTTTCGACATCGACGAATCCGTCACCGTCGAGAAACTCGCGCATCGCCATAGTCACTTTATGGCGCAGACGCAGGTTGTTAAGCATGCCTTCGCGGCGCAGGTCGAGATAACGGTACTTCAGACGCAGCTCTTCGTTGGCCTGCTCGTCGTGGTGAAACGGAGGCGTCTCGGCGCGATTCAGAACCACAAGCTCGTGCGCCAGCACTTCGACCTGCCCTGTCTTCATGTTCGGGTTGACCGTGCCTTCCGGACGCTCGCGAACGAGGCCCTTGACCGCAAGCACGTACTCGCCACGAATACGCTCGGCCTCGGCGAAGATGTCCGCCCGATCGGGGTCGAAAACCACCTGTAGCAAACCCTCGCGATCGCGCAGGTCGATGAATATGACACCGCCATGGTCACGGCGGCGATGCACCCAGCCGCAAACCTCGACCTCCTGGCCGATCAGTGTCTCGTCAACTTGTCCGCAATAGTGGCTGCGCATGGTCTTGTGTCTCGAAAAAAGTGGCGGAATGGTAAGGCGTGAGCGGTCAAGTTACAACCGCGGACGGGACTACTCTTCGGGCATCTTCAACGGCAATTCCGCTGTTTGTTGCTTGTTCCACGTTGGTACGACCACGCCCAGCGACATAATGAGTTTGACGGCTTCGTCCACTTCCATGTCGAGCTCGATCGTGTCCTTCTTCGGCACAATGATAATAAAGCCTGACGTCGGATTCGGCGTCGTCGGAACAAAGCATGCCACGACGTCTTCACCCGTACGCGCCTCAATCTCGCCGATCTTGCTGGCCGTCTGGAAGGTCAGCGAGTAGATTCCTTTGCGCGGATACTCAACAAGCAAAACCTTGCTGAATGCATTGCCCGAATCCGAGAACACGATCTCGGCAAAATTCTTGGCCGCCGAATAGATCGAACGCGCGACCGGAATACGGTCGAGCACAGATTCCCAGCCCTTGACGAACGAGCGGCCGACAATATTTGCCGTAAGCACGCCGGTAATCAACAACAGAATAATCGTCAGGATGACGCCCAGCCCGGGTACGCCGATCCCGAGCAACTCCTCCGGATGATACTGGCGCGGAATAAAAACCAGCGTCTTGTCCATCAGGCCGATCAAAAAGCGGACGATAACGATGGTGACGCCGAGCGGCAGCCATACCAGTAGTCCGGCAACGAGGTATCGACGCAGACGCTTCATGATGGCGACCTCACGCCGTGCTCTTCGACTTGTCCGCAGACTTGCCGCCCTTGTCGCCCTTGTCGCCCTTGTCGCTCTTGTCGCCCTTGTCGCCCTTACCGTCAGATTTTGGTTTGGGAGTGGAAGAGTCTTTGTCGCCGTGCAGGTTGCGCTGGTTGTCCTTCTTGAAGTCGGTCTCGTACCAGCCCTGCCCCTTGAGACGGAAGCGCGGCGCAGACAACAGGCGCTTCAGCGCCGGCTTGCTGCATTCCGGGCAATCCACAAGCCGTGCGTCTGCAATTTTCTGCAGCGCATCCAGCGTGTGATCACATTCTTTACAGGCGTATACGTAGATCGGCATGCATCGTACTCCTCAAGGTCGGCGCATTATGCCGCGTTTTGGAAATCGAGGCGATCATCCTCCACGCCGACCTCGATGACATCACCGGGCTTGAACTTGCCCGTGAGTATCTCCTGCGCCAGCGGATTCTCTACCTGTTGCTGGATCGCACGCTTGAGTGGGCGGGCACCGTAAACAGGATCGAAACCCGCCTCGGCCAGCTTGTCGCGGGCCGCTTCGGACAGGTGAATGCGCATATCGCGATCGGCCAGCCGATCGTGCAGGTAGCTGAGCTGGATGTCGACGATCAGGCGAATGTGCTCGCGCGTCAGCGGATGGAAGACCACGACGTCATCAACACGGTTGATGAATTCGGGACGGAAATGCGTTCCGACGACATCCATTACGGCCGACTTCATCTGCTCGTACTGCTCCTCGCCAGCCATCTCCTGGATCATCTGCGACCCGAGATTCGAGGTCATGACAATCACCGTATTGCGAAAATCCACGGTGCGACCCTGGCCATCCGTCAGGCGCCCGTCATCGAGAACCTGCAGCAATACGTTGAAGACATCCGGATGCGCTTTTTCGACCTCGTCGAGCAGGATGACCGAATAGGGCCGGCGCCGAACGGCCTCCGTCAGGTAGCCGCCTTCCTCATAACCGACATAGCCTGGCGGCGCACCGATAAGGCGTGCGACCGAGTGCTTTTCCATGAACTCCGACATATCGAGGCGCACCATTGCATCGTCCGTATCGAACATAAAATGCGCGAGTGCCTTGGTGAGTTCGGTCTTGCCCACGCCGGTCGGACCGAGGAACAGGAATGAGCCAATCGGGCGACGCGGGTCCGACAGACCAGCGCGTGAGCGCCGAATGGCATTCGCAACAGCGACCACGGCCTCGCTCTGGCCAACGACGCGTTTCTGCACGACGGACTCCATCTCAAGCAGCTTTTCCTTCTCGCCCTCGAGCATCTTGGACACCGGGATACCGGTCCACGTCGAAACGATCTCCGCAACCTCTTCGTCGGTTACGTTATTGCGCAGCAATGTGGTTTCCGCGCTCGCAGCCTGCATTGCTCCCTCGAGTTGCTTCTCGAGTTCGGGGATGCGGCCGTACTGCAGCTCAGACATGCGCGCGAGATCGTTGGCGCGATGTGCCGTCTCGAGTTCGAGGCGCGCGCGTTCGAGTTCTTCCTTGATATGTGCGGCGCCTTGCATCGCGGCTTTCTCGGCTTTCCAGATCTCCTCAAGGTCCGCAAAGGATCTCTCGAGATCACTGAGCTGTGCTTCGATATCCTTAAGCCGCTTGCGCGACGCCTCATCGGATTCCTTCTTGAGCGCTTCCCGTTCGATCTTGAGCTGGATGATGCGGCGCTCAAGTTTGTCCATTTCCTCGGGCTTCGAATCGATTTCGATCCGAATGCGCGACGCGGCTTCGTCAATCAGGTCGATAGCCTTGTCCGGCAGCTGGCGATCGCTGATATAGCGATGCGACAACGTGGCCGCGGCGACAATCGCCGGATCGGTGATTTCAACTCCGTGGTGTACCTCGTAGCGTTCCTTGAGCCCACGCAAAATCGCGATGGTGTCCTCGACCGTTGGCTCCTCGATCAGCACCTTCTGGAAGCGCCGCTCGAGGGCCGCGTCTTTCTCGAGATACTTGCGGTATTCATCGAGCGTTGTCGCACCGACGCAATGCAATTCACCGCGCGCAAGTGCCGGTTTAAGCATATTGCCGGCATCCATGGAGCCCTCGGCTTTGCCCGCGCCAACCATGGTGTGCAATTCGTCGATGAACAGGATGATCTGGCCTTCCTGCTTGGAGAGGTCGCTCAGTACCGCTTTCAGACGTTCCTCGAATTCGCCACGGAACTTCGCACCAGCGATAAGCGAGCCCATGTCGAGCGACAGAATGCGTTTGCCGCGCAGACCTTCCGGCACCTCATTGTTGATGATGCGCTGGGCAAGTCCTTCGATAATGGCGGTCTTGCCGACGCCTGGCGCACCAATCAGGACCGGGTTGTTCTTCGTACGCCGCTGCAGGATCTGGATCGTGCGGCGAATTTCGTCGTCACGACCAACGATCGGATCCAGCTTGCCCTGTTCGGCACGCTCGGTCAGATCAATGGTGTACTTCTCCAGTGCCTGGCGCGCGTCCTCTGCGTTCGGGTCATTGACCTGCTGACCACCGCGCAGGTCATCGATGGCCTTGTCAATCGCACCCTGGACAGCCCCGGCCTGCTCCATGATCGATTTGAGCGGCGACGACCCATCCATGGCCGCAAGCGCGAAAAGTTCGCTTGAGATGTACTGATCGTCGCGCTTCTGCGCAAGCTTGTCGGTCAGGTTGAAGAGCCGGGTCAGCGCGTTGCCGATATGTACGTCACCATCGGCACCTTCAACTTTCGGCAGCCGGTCGACGGCCTCGCCAAGCTGCGAGCGCAACAAGTTTACGTTGACGCCCGACTTCGTCAGCAGACCACGAACAGTACCGCCCTGCTGGTCCAGTAGCGCCACCATCACGTGAGCCGGTTCGATGAACTGGTGGTCCTGGCCGATGGCCAGCGACTGCGCGTCGGCAAGCGCCATCTGGAATTTGCTGGTCAGTTTGTCCATTCGCATGGGATTTCCCCGTACCGGTACCCGGTATCAGTAACTCACCTTGAAATTGCGATGGGCGCGGGTTTTTCAAGGTCTATAGATGAAGCTCAGCAGCCGGCCTGTCTCACCGTCACGGCGATAAGAGTAGAAGCGCTCGGGGTCTGCATGGGTGCACAGGTCGCCGCCGTGGGCCGCAGGGACTCCGATTTCGCGCAGTCGCGCCTGCGCCAGACCGTACAGGTCGGCCTGCAGGCGACCGCGCTGGTTGGGCTGGAACCACTCGTCAGTCTCGCCCCAGGCGCTAAAGCTCTCGCGGACTTCCGGCCCGACTTCAAAAGCCGGCTGCGAGATCGCTGGGCCAAACCATGCCACCAGGTCCTGCGCTGGCGTTTTCATCGCCTCGAGAGTTGCGTCAATAATCCCGGCCGCAAGGCCACGCCAACCAGCATGAACCGCCGCAATCTCGTTACCGTCAGATGCACACAGAAGGATCGGCAGGCAATCTGCCGTCCGCACGACGCACAGGCTGCCGGGTTGATCGGAGATAATGGCGTCTGCATTCGGCGGACCATTGTCGAAATCGGACGACCCCCAACGGACAACCTGCGTGCCATGTACCTGGTTCAGCCATTGCGGCTCGGCGGGCAATTCGAAGTGACTGTCGCGCAACGTCGTACCGGCTATGACCCCGACCGGAGCCGGCCAGTCCGCAGGTATCCATTGCATACTCACTCGCAGTCCTCACGCAGCACCGTAAGCAAGCTGTCGAAATCATCCGGCAACGACGCTTTGATGCTCAGCACCTCGCCACTCTCCGGATGGGCGAACTCCAGCTTCGCCGCATGCAGCGCCTGGCGCTTGAATTGACGCAATGTCAAAACCAGTTGCTCGTCTGCACCTTTCGGCAACGCAAGACGCCCGCCGTACACGGGATCACCGAGCAATGAATGCCGGCGGTGTGCAAAGTGCACGCGAATCTGGTGGGTGCGACCCGTATCGAGTCTTACACTTATATAGGTGTGTGCCGCGAATCGCTCGCGAACGGTGTAATGCGTAACCGCCGGTTTGCCGTCATCGCGAACGCACATGCGCTTGCGATCAGTGCGATGCCGTCCAATGGCTTCATCGATAGTGCCGCCACCGGTCAGAACGCCGTTGCAGACGGCCAGGTAGTGACGCGATATATCGCGATCAGCCAGCAATCGGACCAGGGCGGTATGTGCGGGCAATGTCTTCGCGATGAGTAGCAGGCCGGTCGTATCCTTGTCCAGCCGATGAACGATGCCCGCGCGCGGAATAGCCTCGAGTTGCGGCGCGTAATTCAACAAGCCGTTCATTAACGTGCCACTGCTGTTGCCCGCACCCGGGTGGACAACGAGGCCGGCTGGCTTATTGATGACCATCAGTGAGTCGTCTTCGTGCACGATATCCAGCGTCATTGGCTCCGCTGCAGCTGCGACAATCACTTCGGGTTGTGCGCTGAGTGTCACGGTTTCGCCCCCGTGCACCGGGTCACGAGGCCTCGGATTCGAGCCATCGACGACGATGGCACCGTCGAGCAACCAAGCTTTGAGGCGACTGCGCGAATATTCCGGAAACAACTTCGCCAGTGCCCGGTCTAATCTCTGACCAGCCAGTTCCTCGGGGATCGTTCTGATTGTGGGTTCCACGTTCATTGCGGGTCTAAGTCTACGGTATACTCGCCGACTTGGCCGACCCCGGCACACAGTCACAAGTAAATATCGCGACATGATCATAGCCAGAATTACCTCCAGACTGCCTTCGCGCGCGCTACCGCGCACTGCGATTATTCTCGTTACGTTCGGCCTTTTTGCCGCCTGCGCGAATAACGATGAGGAGGAAACAGTCATCAACGATGTCACCGAAGCCTATGGGACCGCTGAGCAATCGGTCTCACGCGGCAACTACCGGCGCGGCATTCAGATTTACGAAGCGATCCAGGCACGCTACCCGTTTAGCGACCTGAGTCGGCAACTCCAGCTCGACCTGATGTTTGCGTATTACAAAGCGGGCATGAAGGAGCAGGCCGTCGAGGCAGCTGATACGTTCATACGCGAGAACCCGATTCACGAACGCGTTGACTACGCGCTCTACATCAAGGGTCTGGCCTACTTCGAGGACGAGGCCGGTTTCCTTGAGAAACGCTTCAATAGAGACGTCACCCAGCGGCCACCGATGGAAATCCCCGAGGCGTACTCCTCGTTTCGTCGTCTCGTCGAACGCTATCCCGCCAGCCAGTACGCACCGGATGCAGAACAGCGCATGGTGTATTTGAAGAACCGCCTGTCAGAATATGAAAATCACGTGGCGGACTACTACCTGCGCCGCGGTGCCTATATTGCGGCGCTTAATCGTGCCAAAAACGCGCTCGAGGAATACAACGGCGCATCGGGCAACGCGGACTCCCTGAAGATCATGGAACAGGCCTACGATAAGCTAGGCATGCACGATCTCGCGGGCGATGCGCGGCGTGTCCGGGAACTGAATTACCCCAACGAAAGCTGAGGTAGGAGCCCGCCTCCCCTCAAGGGGGACCTGGCCAGCGGGCGAATAATCAACCCGGGAACTTGTAACCCGACGTGATCGGGTAACGCCAGTCGCGGCCGAAGGCGCGGCTACTGATACGAATTCCCGGCGGTGCCTGGCGACGCTTGTACTCGTTTCGTTGCACCATTTCGAGAATGCGGACGACGGTATCCTTGTCAAAACCACGCGCCGTGATCTGTTCGACTGACAAATCATCTTCAATGAACGCCTCGAGAATCGGGTCCAGCACATCATAATCGGGCAGTGAGTCAGAATCCTTCTGATCCGCGCGCAACTCCGCCGACGGCGGACGCGCTATGACGCGATCCGGAATGACCTCGCTCACGGAATTCCGATAGCGCGCCAGGCGATAAACGAGCGACTTGCTGCAGTCTTTGATCGGTGCGAAACCGCCGGCCATGTCGCCATAAAGCGTCGCGTAACCGACGGCCATTTCGCTCTTGTTGCCGGTTGTCAGCAACATTCTGCCGGTCTTGTTCGAAATCGCCATCAGCAGGAGTCCACGGCTACGCGCCTGGATATTTTCCTCTGTCACGTCTTCCTCGCAGCCTTCGAAAATCGTCTCAAGTTGTCCGACAGTTGCCTCATAAATAGGCGCAATAGGAATGACGTCGTAACGGATACCCATCGCGGCAGCCTGCTTGGCAGCATCTTCCTGGCTCATCGTCGAGGTATATCGAAACGGCATCATGACTGCGCGAACCCTGTCCGCACCGATCGCATCGCAAGCAATGGACAAGACCAGCGCTGAATCGATACCGCCGGACAAGCCGATAACCACACCCGGAAAACCGTGTTTCTCGACGTAATCGCGAGTCCCTGTAACGAGGGCGCGATAGACACTCTCCTCCACGCCCAGATGTTCCGCGACCGGTGCCCGACCCGGGTCGATGCCAGATGCCGTTGCCGTCAACGTCAGTTCGTAGAGACCTTCTTCGAATGACGGCGCGCGAAAGCGCACCTCGCCGTCAGCATCCATGGCGATCGTACCGCCGTCGAAAACGAGTTCGTCCTGGCCGCCCACCATATTGAGATACAGAACCGGGATGCCTGTTTCGGCGACGCGAGCCTGCAACGTTTCCTCGCGATGCAATTGCGTACTGACTTCGTAGGGCGAACCATTGATCGCAATGATGCACTCGGCGCCCGCAGTGCGCGCGGCTGCGATGGGGCCCGGCTGCCACAAATCCTCGCAGATCGTCATGCCGAAGCCTATGCCGTTTAGACGGAATACTGCGGCGTCCTTACCTGCCGTGAAGTAGCGTTTCTCGTCGAACACACGGTAATTCGGCAATAGCTGCTTGCGATAACCTCCCAGGATCTCGCCGTTGGAAAATACGCCGCAGCTGTTGTAGATCTGGTCGTCAACGTATTCGGGAAAGCCAATGAGTACCGCGATTCCGCGCACCGCCTCACGAATCTCGGCAACAGCCTGCTCGATTCGCTTGCGCAGGCCAGCGTGGAACAGCAGGTCCTCCGGAGGATAGCCACAGACACTGAGCTCTGGAAATACAACGAGATCGGCCTGCATCTCATCGCGTGCGCGTGTCGCATGCTGAATGATCTTCGCGGTGTTGCCCGGGATATCACCAACCGCCAGGTCGATTTGAGCAAGCGCCACTTTGACAGTGCTGTTCATCGTTGCACCGCCAGGTCAGCTGCCGAGGATCTCCTGCATCTTACTGCCGAGCTCGGCGGGCGAGCGTACGGTAGCCACGCCTGCGGCATCGAGTGCCTTGAACTTGTCCGCCGCCGTTCCCTTGCCGCCGGCAACGATCGCGCCGGCATGTCCCATGCGCTTGCCAGGGGGCGCCGTGACGCCGGCGATGTAAGCCACGACAGGTTTCGTGACATCTGATTGAATAAATTCGGCTGCAGCTTCTTCATCGGTTCCACCGATCTCGCCGACCATGATAACGCCGTCTGTATCCGGGTCTGCCTCGAACAGCTCCAGGCAATCGATGAAATCCATACCGCGCACCGAATCCCCGCCGATACCAATGCACGTAGTCTGTCCCAGGTCATTCACCGTGGTCTGGTAGACAGCTTCGTAGGTCAATGTGCCTGAGCGAGAGACAACGCCGATGCGGCCGGGCTTGTGTATGAAGCCGGGCATGATGCCGATCTTGCACTGCTCCGGCGTGATGATGCCGGGGCAGTTCGGCCC
>WTCH01000297.1 GCA_013138675.1 Woeseiaceae bacterium
TGGTAGATCGCCTGCCTGTGCCGCGCGCCTGTCGCGACCTCGGTCTGATCGTTGCGGAGTTTCATACGCACTGCCACCGCGCATTTGAATTGCGCGATGAAACGGTCGTCAAACTGCTCGAAAAAACTGACGCTTTCCGGCGCCCGCAGCGATTCGAGCAATTTCTATGTGCGTGCGAGGCTGACGCTCGAGGACGGACAGGATTCGAACTCCGCGATTACTCACAGGCAGCCCACTTGCGCGAGGCATTTGGCGCGGCGGCGGCTGTCGATGCCGGGAGTATTGCGAGCGACAATGACGGTGACAAGATCCCGGAAGCAATTCGCGAAGCACGCATTCGAGCTGTTAGTGAGATCCGCCAGCGCGCCTAGTCGCCGTAGAAGAACAGGAACAACGAGAAGAACGTCACATCACCGTAAAGCTCCGAGTCGTCGTAACCGACGCCCAATTCAATATCTGTCCGGTCAGTCATCGGCATCAGGTAACGGACAGTGAGCGATCGGGTCCGTGACTCATCAAGAATACTTTCCCAGGTCGAAAGCTCGATGTCCCAGTTTTTCAAGCCGTGGTCGATGCTGAGCGACACGCTTGCGCGATGGTCGACCAGGGTATTGATAAGGCTGAGTCGCGTTACCGAAAGGAGGCGGGCGGCATCCACATTCTCTACCGGCCGAAACGGGATACTGTAGTCATACTTGATTCCACGCAGTCGCAGGCTCGTATTCTCACTGGTCTCAAATCGGGCAGACGCACCGAACCCATTGGCATCGAACACGACACGCCGCGATGCGCGAAAATCTGTGCTCGGAATGACGAAGTCGAAGTCCCTAAACTCGTACTCGAGCGATAGTGTGGCCGTGTCATTCCTATAGTAGACGGATGTTCGCCAGTCATTTGATTCCAGAACATCGGAATCACCCCAGTACGCGGCACCAACGCGAATGCCGATTGGGTCGAAGAAATGGTCGAGTTCGACGTCCGCGTACAGCGTCTCGAGTTTACGGCCGCTCACCAGATCCACCGAGCTTTTCGCAAGGCCCGCAGACAACCAGGTAGCCGGGCTAAGCCCAACACCACCGATGAGCGCGGCACTGAGTCCGCCGTCACTGTCGCTTTCCGCTCCGCCACCCATCATGAAGCCGTCGGCCGCAGGCGCCGATGCGCTTGCGAAAAGCAACAGAAGAAATGCTCTACATGAGCGCATAGAGAATTACCGCGGCAAGAATCATGCGGTAAATGGCGAACGGCAGCAGTCCAATTCGACTGACAAAACGCATGAAAAACTCAATGCTCAGGTAGGCGACGATGGCTGAAACGACGACGCCAATGGCGAGTTGCCCCCAGGGGACCGTCGCGTCCGTCCTCAGCAAGCCGATGAATGAGTACACGGAGGCCAGCAGGATGACCGGCACGGCAAGCAGGAATGAGAATCGAGCAGCGTCCTGACGCTCGAATCCGAGCGCCATGGCAGCCGTAATGGTTACGCCTGATCTCGACGTGCCCGGTACCAGGGCGAGCGCCTGGGCGACACCTATCAACACGGCATCCTTGATGCGAATTCCTGAAATATCCCGGTTGCGACGTCCCAGGCGGTCCGCCAGGATCATCAGGACCGCGTAGCCAGACAAAGTGAAGACTATGACAGCGGGGCTACGCAGATTGGCTTCAATCCAGTCGACAAACATGAGCCCCGCGAGCGCCGCGGGAATGGTGCCGAGAGCAATTCCCAGCGCCATGCGCGCTTCGGTTGTTACAACATTCGCACCCAGCACCTGAACACTACCGCGTAATAGAGCCAGAATGTCCTTGCGAAAAAACAGCATGACCGCGATTAACGAGCCAAAATGAACGGCAACATCGAAGGCAAGGCCCTGGTCCGTCCAACCGAGAAATACGGGTACGAGCACGAGATGCCCGGAACTCGAGATTGGTAGAAACTCTGTGAGTCCCTGCACAATGGCGAGAATGATAACTTGAAATTCAGTCATGGATTAACCCAGTGAAGTCGTCCGGTCTCCGAACTCGAAGGCGGTTGGTGGTTGCAGATTTCCCCGGCTAATTCCGAGACATTTGAAGTTCTCGCCCATCTCTGCGGGCAATGTCAATAATTTAATCTCCGCCGACAATTTCAGCTGTGCGTCGGTCGACAATTCGGCAAAATCGACAAGATATTTGTCGAGTCCGCCTCCTATCAGGAACTGGGCCTGTGTCACGAACCCGGCGATATCAAGCCCGTTGTCGACAGCCGCTTCCGCGACAGCGGTGAAATCGACCCACGATGTCAGATCCTGAATTCCCTGCAGGATCAGCGGATTGTCATGCGCGTGATGGCGAAAATGACAGCGTAGCCAACCTCCCGATCTGTCCGCTGCATAGTATTCGCGGCGGCTTGTCCCGTAGTCGAACAGGAACGCAGCCCCGTCCCGCAGTGTTCCACAAATATCCGCAGTCCATTGCGGGGCCGCGACGCACACTTCCGAGGCGTAGCCGTTGGGCAACGGCTGTCCGAGGAATGCCTCTATTTTCTCGACCGCCTCGATGAGCATGGTCGGGGCCTCCCTATCAACCAGGCCGAAGCCATCACCGTCTGTGACGACGCAAACCTGTGCGATGCCCTGTTCCCGTCGTATAAATCGTTCGACGGGCAGCGCATCCAGAACCTCGTTGGCGATGACAACGCCCGAAAAGTCCATTGGCAACGCGTCCAGCCACTCGACGCTATTGAGTAGCTCTGGTACTTCACGACGTAGAAACGACTCCTGCCGTTCGCAAAGGTCCGCCGAAACCTCGAGGATCTTGTATCCCCTCTCCGGTAGCGCGCCGGATTCGGCAAGGACCTTGAGGATGTCGGCCGCCAGCTTGCCGCTGCCGGCACCGACCTCGAGAATGCCGGGTGATTCGAGCTGTTTGAGAACCTCGACACACTGACGCGCCAGGATCGCCCCAAACAGTGATGATGTTTCCGGCGCGGTAACGAAGTCGCCGGCACCCCCGAATTTTGCACTCCCCGCACTGTAGTAGCCGAGTCCAGGCGCATACAGGCAATGGTGCATGTACTCGGCAAAACTGATCTGTCCGCCTGCGTCATGAATCCTGTCACGAATGAAATCGACGACACGCTCACTGTGCAGCGCACGCTCGGTGTCCGCCTCCGGCAAGGATAATGTCTGCGCGTGTTGCATAATGTCGTCTTTATAACGCGAATTGATCCCAGGTTCTTCGATGTCGTCGCCAAACAGTCTTGATAATCACGTCGCTCTCATAACCGGTGCCGCACGACGCATCGGCGCCGCAATCGCACGCACGCTCCATGCCCAGGGCGCCGATGTCGCGATTCACTATCGCGGGTCAGCCGAAGAAGCCGCCGACCTGACCGATGAACTCAATTCACAAAGGGCCGACTCCGCAGCGTCCTATGCCGCTGACCTGACCGACATGGCAGGCCTGAACACACTCGTCGAGGAAGTCGTTGCCTGGCACAGCCGGCTCGATATTCTCGTCAATAACGCATCGAGTTTTTATCCGACGCCGGTCGGGGAAATTACCGAGGACCAGTGGGATGACCTCATTGGCACGAACCTCAAGGCTCCCTTGTTTCTTTCCCAGGCTGCGTTGCCGGCGTTGCGCGAAGCACGTGGGGTCATTATCAATATTGTCGACGTCCACTCACAGCGCCCGCTCAGGGACCACACCGTGTATGGGCCTTCCAAGGCCGGACTCGCGATGCTGACGCGCTCACTTGCTAAAGACCTGGCGCCGGAGGTGCGCGTGAACGGTGTATCGCCCGGCGCGATCCTGTGGCCGGAAAATGGCATGAGTGGCGCCACCAAGGATGCAATTCTCGAGCAGGTCCCGCTGGGGCGGCCGGGAACTCCGGATGACGTCGCTAACGCCGTGTTGTTTCTGGCCAAAGACGCAGACTACGTTACCGGCCAGATCATCGCGATCGACGGTGGACGCAGTGTTGGCTGGTAGCTACCAGGCCCCTGCGAACTCGCGCCATGGCGGCCCACGCTGGTCTTCACCCGCTCGACCATCCAGCAATGCGGGCTTCGCCTGAACGGCAGATGCCGGCGCCGCGGGGCATGCTCCCGTTGCCATGTAACTCACGGCCGCTACCATGTTGGGATCGGCCGCATCGCCCACCGCAAGATTAAGGTCATCAGCTGCAGGGCAGTCTGCTGGCAAACCGCCAAAATAGTCGCCGAGACCATCTGCATTGACGGTCTGAAACGCGGTCAGCCGCAGGATATTCCCGCAGAACTCGAACCCGACCTGCCCTACCGGCTTGCCGAAGGTTCGGTCACCGATAATGGCGACGTCGACATGCGACATCATTGAATTCGTCACCAGTTCGCTCGCTGAAGCAGTGCTTTGCGTCGCGATCACGACCAGCCGCGAGAGGCTGATTGAGTTTGCCAGTCGTGCGAATAATGCCTCGGTATCGTATTCCGCCGAACGGTCTGCGTTAAAGAGTGTCTGAGAAAACGTCAGGTTTTCGGCGACGGCGCCGCCGAGAAGATCGCCGAAGAGCTCTGCGGTGTTAACCAGCCCACCGCCGTTGTAGCGTAGATCGACAATGACATCGGTTACATCGTTGGCGCGAAAATCAGCGAATACCGTATCGAGCATCGAATCTGCCGTATTGATGAACGCCGATAGCTCCAGGTAGCCGATTGGCGGGCCACCCGCCGTCGGAATCAGGCGCCACTGCGGCACCGGATTGATCGTTACAACGTTCTCTGACACGGACACAGTGAATTCCGTCACGCCGTCAATTTCGCGCAGGGTGAAGCTGATCGTCGCCGCATCCAGTGCTGCAGCGATTCCTTCGGCCGCCTCAATCTCGGCTACCGAGCGCCCATCCAGAGCGACGATGCGCTGGCCGCGCGCAAATCCCGCAACGGCTGCAGGACTGCTGGCGAACACACGTGTCAGTCGCACATCATCCGCCGCGACACGACGCCAGCTAAATCCAAAACCCTGGTATTGGCCAGCGCCGAAGAACGCTGCGTCCGCGAACGCCGACCCGATGTAACTGTAATTGTCGAGCGGCTGAACCTCGATCAGGCTTGCAAGCAACTCGACGGGATCGTCGCAATTGCTGACCTTGACCTTGTCAGGCAAGAGATCGTTCCACAGATACCAGTCGAGAGTTGCATCGCGAACAAATCGCTTCTGATCACCATTGGAACAGGAGTACTGACCA
>WTCH01000031.1 GCA_013138675.1 Woeseiaceae bacterium
GTCGAATGGCGGGCTCCGGCCCCTGGGTATTTCGTGTATCCGGGACCGAGTCTGCATGACGGCAGCGATGTTGGTGCTGGAGCCAGTATTCGAAGCAGACCTTCCCTCGGAGCAATATGCTTAGGACTCCGGTCAAAATAAATTATGCAACACGCTCTGTATATGATCAAATGGCTGTGTGAGGCGGGACCCGGAACTAGAAACAATTATAGCGGTGAAGTTTTCCGCTGTGGTCGACGCTCTTGATGAGCGCGGACGTCGCTTATGGGCGGCGGCGGAGTCGGACGCAATCGGCTACGGTGGAGATGCGCTAGTTTCCGATGCAACCGGTTTGTCGCGGGACACAATCCGAGCGGGTCGACGACAGATCCACAGCGGCAACGCGGTGGGTGACAGGCTGCGAGCCGAAGGTGCGGGGCGTCCGCGTATTGAGCAATCGCAACCGGGTGTCATGGCGGCGTTGGAGAAACTGGTTGATCCGCTCACGCGCGGCGATCCGACATCGCCGTTGCGCTGGACGTGTAAGAGTCGGGCGAAGCTCGCGGCATCGCTTAATAAAGACCGATGGCAGGTGAGTTCGACCACGGTGGGGCGCCTGCTGACTGAGCTGGGATATCGCATGCAATCGGTGCGCAAGACTCGCGAAGGGATGACGCATCCCGATCGCAATGCGCAGTTTGAACACATCAATGCGACGGCAGATGATTACTTACAGCGCGCTCAGCCTGTGATATCGGTGGACACAAAGAAAAAGGAATTGATAGGCGATTTCAAGAACAATGGTCGCGAGTGGCAGCCACAGAACACGCCCGAGAAGGCATTGGTGCATGACTTCCCTCAGGACGCCATGGGCAAGGCGATCCCCTACGGTGTCTATGACATGGCGCTCAACGAAGCTTGGGTGAATGTCGGGCGCGACCACGACACACCGGGCTTCGCGGTCGCGTCCATTCGACGATGGTGGAGCGCGATGGGCAAGTCGCGATACCCCGATGCACAGGCGCTGTATATCACCGCCGACGCAGGTGGAAGCAATGGATATAGAGCGCGTGCTTGGAAGCACGAATTGCAGAAATTTGCCGACGACACAAATCTACAAATTCGTGTAAGCCACTTTCCACCCGGAACGAGTAAGTGGAATAAGATTGAGCATCGATTGTTCTGTCACATCACTGGCAACTGGCGTGGCAAGCCCTTGCGCACATTCGAAACGATTGTCGACTTGATCGGCAACACTCGAACGGCCGCGGGGCTGCGAGTAAAGGCCAAACTCGATAAGAGAAAATATCCACTCGGAGTCGTGACTACAAACGCCGAAATGGACGCTCTGTCTCTACACCTGGATGACTTCCACGGCGAGTGGAACTACGAAATTCGCCCTCGGCAAGTTGACTAATTTATTTCGATCAGTGTCCTAAGACGTTGATTCTGCGCTTTGCAAGTGATAACCAATGAGAGCAGTTGGCGCTTTGTACTGAGCGTTTGCTACCGCTGCTCAAAGCCGTAACAGTAGGTTAGCGCTAGCGAAGTTACATCAACACGTTCGTGACCTCGTGATAACTCGGATGTATGTAACCTGTAAGTCACACTGCGAGGAGGAAGGAATAGAATATCAGCAATGGTTCTCATTACCGAACATTTTCGGTTCGTCCGGACAACTCGACGCCTCGCGCTGGCGGGCCTCGTCGCGATCACTTTGTCGATCATGATTTCTGGATGTAGTCCCGCCTACATATCAAAACAATCCTTGAGCAATGTCAGAAGCATCGAAATCGACACCCATGTCGCGGTCCCCGAGTTACCGAGCCTGGATGGCCCACTCACTACGACGGAGATGCTGCTTGGGTATCAGCCGGCAAATATCGGTCGTTCATTCAGTCGCTACATGGAAGCACATGGCATTAGAGTGGAGCAGATACTATTGAGCGCGTTCCGGCGGCATCTGATGGAGCAAGGCCGTTTCGAACTGCGCGAAGATGGAGACGCCACCCTTGAATTATAGATCGGCAGCTATGGTTTTAGAATGGGTGCCCTTTATATTGGAAATCGGCGAAAAGTGATGTTAACGGTAGCGGCAACGCTGAAGGCGAAGGATTCAACAGTCATGTGGAAACAACAAGACTCTACGATTTTCTACCCGAATCTTACCACTGACTATAATATTCACGTGTTACTGGCAGAATCGGAGATTGTCGAGAAATCTCTCGAAGAAGCATCGTGCGTGCTTGCATACTTGTTGCTATCGAAACTGTATCCCATGCCAGTGCCACCAATCGTGTCATCAATCGATTCACGAGAGGAATCCCGTGAAGTACTGCTTCAAATTCCAGCCTGCGATTCCGTTAGTTACCGGGCGCCAGGGTAAGATTATCGGGGTTTCGCAGTAAGTCTACGTTGCGCGGCTCGACGCCAAGCTCGACTGCGCGTCTATTCTTCGAGAAAACTCCGCGGATTTTTTCAACAGTATTGGTCGATTTTTTTTGCCGTTCGCCGCCTTTGCTTGTTGTGGATGGTTTGATTACTCCAGCATCTTTGACAAGACGGCACCTCGTGCCAGTGGACAGTAGTGCGGTTTGCGGTAGCAGCGTAACATGTCGGTTCGGACCGCAGCGAGGATGAACTATGGTTGACAGCCCTCCTTACGATCCCGAGGCGTACCGAGAATTTGAACGTTCGACGTGGGCGACGCTGCCGGCAAGTTACCAAGAGAACTTTGGGTTCCTCACTGCACAGGCCGCCGAACCGTTGTTGGACGCCGTGGGTGCGACCGAAGGCACTCGCCTGCTCGAGGTCGCGTGTGGCACGGGTCATGTGTCAGCCGCCGCCAATGCCCTGGGCGCTATCGCCGTAGGCATGGATTTCGTATCAGGGATGGTTGCTGAAGCGAGGCAGCGACATCCGGGCATAGAATTTCGCCAGGGCGACGCCGAAGCCCTTCCATTTGCTGACGAGAGTTTCGATGCCGTGATCTGCAGCTTCGGGGTACATCACTTCGGGCGCCCAGAGCAGGCCATGGCTGAAGCCTATCGTGTCC
>WTCH01000283.1 GCA_013138675.1 Woeseiaceae bacterium
ACCTGATCAATCCATTTCACTGGAACTATCGCCAGCTTGTCCTTGATGTTCTTCGGAATTTCCACAAGGTCCTTCTCGTTCTCATGCGGTATCAACACGGTCGAAATACCACCACGGTGGGCCGCCAGGAGCTTCTCTTTGAGGCCCCCTATAGGCAGTATTTCGCCGCGTAGCGTGATCTCGCCGGTCATCGCCACATCGCTCTTTACGGGGATGTCGGTTAATGCCGACACCAGGGCAGTACACATGCCAACTCCCGCACTCGGTCCGTCCTTCGGAGTGGCCCCTTCAGGCACGTGAATGTGCACATCCAGCTTCTGATAGAAGTCCTCATCGATGCCCAGAACGTTGCTGCGCGAGCGCACAACGGTCATCGCCGCCTGGATCGATTCGGTCATGACTTCGCCCAATTGACCCGTGTAATTGTGCTTGCCTTTGCCCGGAACAATGGCCGCTTCGATGGTGAGGAGTTCGCCGCCGGCCTCGGTCCAGGCGAGCCCGGTAACCTGCCCGACCTGGTCATTATCCTCGGCCTTGCCGTAGCGGAAACGACGCACGCCGAGGTACTTTTCGATGCTCCTCGGCGTGATCGACACGCGTGTGTCGCGTGGCTTCAGGAGCAGCGATTTGACGACCTTGCGGCAAATCTTTGAAATCTCGCGCTCGAGGTTGCGAACGCCCGATTCCCGCGTGTAATGCTGAATGATGTCGAGTACGGCACTCGGGGAGATATGCAGTTCCTTTTTCTTGAGGCCGTTCTCTTTCAACTGCTTCGGAACCAGGTAACGCATTGCAATGTTGAGCTTCTCGTCTTCCGTGTAACCCGGGATACGGATGACTTCCATCCGGTCGAGCAGCGGTGCCGGGATATTCAGGGTGTTTGCCGTGCAGACGAACATGACGTCGGACAGGTCGAAGTCGACCTCGAGGTAATGATCCTGGAAGGTCGAGTTCTGTTCTGGGTCGAGTACTTCGAGCAATGCCGATGACGGATCACCACGGAAGTCCATGGCCATCTTGTCGACCTCATCGAGCAGGAACAGCGGATTACGCACGCCGGTCTTGCCGAGGTTCTGAATGATCTTGCCGGGCATCGAGCCAATGTAGGTGCGGCGATGACCACGAATCTCGGCCTCGTCACGCACACCACCGAGGCTCATGCGCACGAACTTGCGATTCGTCGAACGGGCAATACTCTGCCCAAGCGAGGTCTTGCCGACACCTGGTGGCCCTACGAGGCACAGGATAGGGCCCTTGAGGCGCCTTACGCGCTGCTGTACGGCCAGGTACTCAAGAATGCGCTCCTTGACCTTATCGAGCCCGTAGTGATCCTCTTCGAGCACCTCTTCAGCACGCTTGAGGTCTTTGAACACCTTGCTGCGTTTCTTCCACGGCGCCTTCAGCAACCAGTCGATGTAGTTACGTACGACGGTCGCCTCGGCGGACATCGGTGACATCAACTTCAATTTGTTCAGTTCGGAAATGGCTTTTTCTTTCGCCTCCTTCGTCATGCCCGCTTTTTCGATTTTGACTTCGAGATCACCGAGTTCATTCGGTGCGTCTTCCATTTCACCGAGTTCTTTCTGAATGGCCTTCATTTGTTCATTCAGGTAGTACTCGCGCTGGCTCTTCTCCATCTGCTGTTTGACGCGACCGCGAATGCGTTTCTCGATATGCAGCACATCGATTTCACCCTCGATAATGCCGAGGATCTGCTCGAGCCGAGACTTAACGTCCTGGATCTCGAGAACGCGTTGCTTCTCGGAGAGTTTGAGTGCCATGTGAGCGGCAACCGTGTCGGCGAGGCGACCCGGTTCGTCGATGCCGGACAACGAGGTCAGAATCTCGGGCGGCACCTTCTTGTTCATTTTCACGTATTGCTCGAACTGCGCGATGATCGCGCGTACGAGGACATCGATCTCACGTTCGTCGTGACGATCGTCCTCGACAAGCATCGATATCTCGGCTGAGAAATGATCACCGACATTATAGCGGTCAACGAGCGCTCGCTCGGACCCCTCGACCAGCACTTTGACCGTACCGTCCGGCAACTTCAATAACTGCAGGATCGTCGCCAGCGTGCCAACTTCATATAAATCAGATGGTTGCGGGTCATCGTTATCCGCCGCCTTCTGCGCAACAAGCAGGATGCGCTTGCCGGCAAGCATGGCTTTGTCGAGCGCGACGATCGATTTGTCACGGCCGACAAACAGCGGGATGACCATATGGGGATAGACAACAACGTCGCGCAACGGCAGGACCGGCACGCCGTGCGAGTCATCTTCCAGTTTCAGCTCAGGGACCAGCTCTTCTTCAGACACCAGTAATACCTCGTATCAAGATGGGGTCGAGATAAGGACGAATGTAGCGAATTCAATACGCCGTCACGTGTAGGAGCGGCTTTAGCCGCGATTACCACCAGGCTTGACCGGTCGCGGCTAAAGCCGCTCCTACAGATCACGCTCCGTCGGAACCTGTCGGTCTCGGCGGCTCCTGCTGTTCGAGGTTCACGGTCGGCGATTCTTCCGACTCGTAAATCACATAAGGCTGGGTCTCGCCCGTGACGACGGCTTCATCCACGACCACTTTCTTTGCGCTCGTCGATGACGGTAAGTCGTACATCGTATCGAGCAGCACATTTTCTAGGATCGTGCGAAGTCCACGTGCACCCGTCTTCCTCTCCATGGCGCGTTTCG
>WTCH01000019.1 GCA_013138675.1 Woeseiaceae bacterium
CAGCGAGTAATCGGCTACGATGATGCGGTCGGCCTCGCCAAGCCGGACGGCTTCGCGGTCGTAATAAGGAGCGTGGGCATAGGCGGGGCTGTCGCCCTGTTCGACGCCGACAACCTTCATGACGCCGACGCGATCGCCGAGCTCAAATTGCCAGGCGGCAACGGGTTCGGCGCTGTCGAGATAAACATCAACAGCCGTGAAACGAATGTTGGGTTCATCAGCGTACGAGTATCCGAACGTGCCAAGGCTGAGCAGGACGAGCGCAATAATTGAATTTCTCATTGTGATGCTCCTGCAGGCGATAGAGAGACCACGCGCATGGCGAGCGCATCGATCTCAACCTGTGCAGCAGGATCTCCGGCACGCTCGCGTGCGAGCTTCAGTACGTCGGTGATATCGGCTGGGCGCGCTGCCTTTATCGACAGATTGACCTGTTGCGTGGGCTGGTCGAGTTGCACGACAAAGATTGCGATCAGGGCGGTCGCCGCAACCGCGGCCCACGCAGGTCGACGGCGCCACGCAGGCTTGCGGCCTGCGAACTGGTCCCGGGCCATCTTCAGGACCTCCCGGTCCACGCGGGCCGTGATGAGCGGAACAGCCTCGTCCGCCGACTTGAGGGCCTCAATCAGCGCGTCGGGCAATTCTTCAGTTTCGTCGTCGTTGTGTGTCACTGGGGGCTCCATACTTATTAAGCGCAGCAGAGCCCGAAAAGGTTCACGGTGAGAGGAGTTTTTTTGCCTCAGGTGATTCGCGCAGCGTTTTTAGCGCGAGATGAAGACGGGATTTGACCGTGCCAAGCGGGATATTCAGCGCGGTGGCGATGTCCTGCAAGGACAGGTCATCGACGAAACGCAACACCAGCACCTCCCGACGCTCGTCCGGGAGGCCGCGCAACAGGACCGGAATGTCCGACGCACCGTCATTGGTCGCGGTAGGCAAATCATCCGGTAGCACATCGTCCGAATGTGGAAAGCGGTCGGACTTTCGGCGCAGGGTCAATGCGCTGTTCTTGGCGACCGGGTAGAGCAGGGATGTCAGGCTGGCCGTCAGTGTCAGACCCGGCCCGATCGGCGGAAATTTCCGCAACAAGTAGATGAATGTCTCCTGCAGGACATCAAGTGCCGAGTCGTTATCGGGCACGAAGCGCAACGCGACACGAATGACGAAATCCTTGTGGCGCTTGTATAAAGTCTCGAATGCATTCGCTGCGTCACGCGCATCGCCGTGATTACAGATTTCTACCAGATGAACATCGTCATTCATTCGTGGGATGGTTTGCCGTCTTGATCCAGTCTACTACCGGTTGCACCCAGGCGTCGTCAGGCAGGTAAAAAGCGCCGTGCTCCTTGCCGGTGTTAATGGCGACGTCCTGGTAGCCGCTCGGCCCCGGGGATCGGCCGGCCAGTTCCTTGCACGAGTAGGCGAAATCGGAAAGCTCGTACACTGACAGGACGCGACCATTGAGCGTGAGGTCGGGCGCGTCAACCATCCAGTCGGAACAGCTCGCCATAATGACGAAGTTGATTTCGGCGCCCGGCATCATTGAAGACGCGAATATTGTGATGATGCCTCCGGCCGAAAAGCCCAGCACGGTAATATTTTCCGGCTCGACGCCTCTGTCGAGCAGAGCATCAACCTGCTTCACAATCGTCTTTGCGTATTTCTGGCGATCCGTGCCCTGCTTGCGCCGCTGTGAAATGACGGTCAGGTCATGGTCGGCCAGGGTCTCGAGAATCAGTGGGTAGTCGTAGAGCCCATATTGCGGGTGGGTCGGGCGAGGCCCGACATCCTGGACAATCTGGCCATGCAGATAAAAGACATAACGGGCATCCGGGACAGGCTTCCTGGGTGGTTTCTCCAGGATCTCACCCGCTTCTGCTGTGCAGAACGGAAGCGCTACAAGCAGCAGCGATGTCAGAAACACAATCGTTCTCAGTTGCGTCATTTGCTTGCCTCGGTGACGAGCGGCGGCAGTAGCCCGATGAGCGGGAGATTCCCGACGAACGGTCGATTTTCGCCGACGAACAATGGAATTACATGCGCGCCCCTGGTTCAAAATAGATCACGAACCAGCGCAATGACAAGGAAAGACCGTGGATTCACATAATACAAAAGCAGACAAGGTCGTGACGAACGAAGTCGTCAGCATTGATGCGGGCCTGGAAGGCGTGCGCGTGTTGCAGCTGGACCTGGTTGAGGCCAGTGATTTGGCGATCGCAAATGACTTCAATACCGGCAGCGACCCGTATAACAGTACCGGCCAGCACGTTATCATTAAGTCCAGGATCAACTTGGAAGATTAACCTCACCGGCAACAATGCGCCTGAATGCCGATTTCTCAAAACGCGTGGTCATTCGGCCCGACGACTACCAATGGGTCGATTCACCGTCTGCAGGGGTTGAGCGAATGATGCTTGACCGCGTTGGAGGCGAAATTGCCCGAGCCACATCGCTCGTGCGCTTCGCGCCGAACTCGACGTTCTCCGCGCACACGCATGGAGGCGGTGAAGAGTTCCTGGTACTCGAAGGTGCGTTTGGTGACGAGCACCAGGCCTACCCGGCAGGCACTTATGTGAGAAACCCGGTTGGCACGTCGCACTCGCCACGCGTCGGAGACCAGGGCTGCCTGATTTTGGTCAAGCTCTACCAGATGGATGATGACGATCAGGAGCAACTGGTCGTCGACACGAATGCCACGACATGGTCGAGCGGAGCGGTTCCCGGCATCGAGATCATGTATCTGCATGAGTATGCTGACGTGCGCGTCGCATTGATTCGCTGGGCGCCAAACACGCCTTTCGACGCACACAGGCACCCGGGTGGCGAAGAAGTCTACGTCGTCGAGGGCGCGTACTATGACGAACACGGCGAGTACCCGGCCGGCAGCTGGATACGAAGCCCGCACCGCAGCGGACATGCGCCGTACACGCGCGATGAAGGCGCACTAATCTACGTAACCGTGGGGCACCTCAGCCCCTAGTAGCGAAACGTGTAGGAGACTTTCAGGTTGAGCTCGTTTTGGGTGCTGGACAGGCGGTTTTCCTGGTCGACAGCGGCGCCGTGATTGAGGATCAGCATCATCTCCTTTCCAGCCTCGGGCATGAAACGAAGCCGGCTGTTGATGCCGAGTACGTCGGCCGTATTGTCATACTGCAGGAGGTTGCTCCAGGACCAGCGTGAATTGAACGCGATATCCGAGCGCAGGCTGGCAAGATGTGCTGTGAAGTTGCCACTTGGCAACCCAACGACGTTCTCGGTAAAACTCGCGCCGAGGAAGAAGTGTGCGGACTGCCGCCACTGCACCTCGACGAACTTCTCAAGGCGATCTCCGCCGAAGAAGCCGCCATCCTGGAAGGATAGTATGACCCGCAATGGGCGCTGCATGCCGGTCGCGATCTCTGCGCGGTAACGATCAAACTGATACTCGCCGGCCGGAACGTTGAGTTGCCCGAACAGGTCGAAGTCATCCAGTACGTTTTCGGTATTGCGCTCCCACTCAACGAACAGGAAGTCGTCAGTGTGCGAGTAGAAACTCACGGGCCTGATGCGTGTTTTCTGCGACAGTGTTTCGCCATCCATGTCGGTGACAAATGTGAAGTCGATGCGATTGTTGATGGCACGCCAGCGCCCTTCTTCGGGACGCGTGCGGTAGCGCAGCCCGGTGTCGACACGTCGAATGCCGGTTCGATTGACAAAGCCCAGCGCCGGTCGGAAATTTTCTTCGATGTACTGCCCGGACACGTAGGCCGAAAGTACGTCGCTCGGTATCTCGAGGTTCATCCCGAAGGCCTGGTCGTCGCCGTCGAGATCGGATGAGTCACTTTTCTGTGCCCAGAATTTGCCGGTCATGATTTCGCCAAATGGCCCATCGGTGTTGCGGTACAGAAAATCCAGACCGACGACCGAATTTGTTTCGTTCGACGTTGGATCGCCGTGCGTCATGATGAAGCCAACCGCCGACTCGTCGAGTACGTTCATGGAACCGCGAGCCACGAACAGGTCTTTGGCGTCGATGTCATCGTATTCTT
>WTCH01000106.1 GCA_013138675.1 Woeseiaceae bacterium
GACATTAAAACATCCTATCTCAAATTTCGCTCAATGGAAGCCTGAATCAGAGTCTTTCAGGGTGCGAACATGTCAGTAATTGTGATTCGGATTCTCGGGCAAGTCGAACTCTTTCGGGTACCCGACATCGACCAGCGTCAGGCCATGAGGCGGCGCCGCCGCTCCACCCTTTTTGCGATCACGGTTCTCCAGAACCTCGGCAGCCCATTCTTCGGGTTTATCTCCACAGCCGATAGTGACCAGCGTCCCTGTGATGTTACGCACCATATGCTGCAGAAACGCGTTGGCTGTCACCTGTAATCGTATCCAGTCCTTGTCGCGCGTTACCGAAAGAGAGGTGATGTCACGCGTCGCTGTCGATGCCTGGCAGCCGGCTGCGCGGTATGCCGAAAAATCGTGCCGGCCGACGAGCGCCTGCGCTGCCCGGTGCATGCGCTCGGCATCGAGATCGGAATACACCCACCAGGCGCGGTGACGGTACAGGGATGAGCGTACCGGTCGATTGAGTAGCAGGTACTCGTAACGTCTGGACGTCGCCGAAAATCGCGCATGGAAGCTGTCGTCAACGGGCTGAGCCCAGATGACACTGATATCGTCAGGAAGATTACTGTTGGCGCCGAGTACCCAGCCGCGGTTACCGCGTTCGCTCGATGTATCGAAATGCACGACCTGCCCGGACGCATGCACGCCAGTGTCGGTACGACCGGCGCAGATCACTTTGATGTTTTCGTTGGCGACGACTTTCAACGCGCTTTCGACGCGTTCCTGCACCCCGATACCCGTACGCTGACGTTGCCAGCCGTTGTACGCCGTACCGTCGTACTCAAGGCCCAGAGCGATGCGCAATAGCGGAGACCGTGTCCTAACTCGGAAGCGAGTCCAGCAGTTGTTGAGCCTGCTGACGCTGGCCTTCGTCGCCCTCGTCCAGAACTTCCTCGAGAATCGAACGTGCGCCACCCGGATCGCCCATATCCACGTAGGCGCGAGCAAGATCGAGCTTGGTTCCAACCTCGGTCATCGTGCGCGCGTCGGACAAATCGTCGCTCATGTCGTCAGGACCCAGTGCAACCGTGCCGCTGGCTTCAACATCAGTCATTGACGGACGCGGCTGTTCGACTGTCGCATCGTCGCGAGGCTGCTCAACCGTATCGCCGCTCTCGCTGACTTGCAGGGCTGCTGTCAGGTCGTCAAGATCCAGTTCAACGTCAGTACTTGCGACGGCAGGCATCTCACCCGTCTCATCGAGATTCATGTCTCCCGTGAACGCGTCTTTGGGCAGTGCTTCAGTCTTCGCAAAGTCAAAGTCCGTGCCGGGACCATCATCATCGTCAAGGCTGGCCAGCATCGTCTCGGCATCGTCCGCGAAATTGTCTTCCACTGTATCGTCGCCAAGCCCTGTTGCGAGCATCGTCGATTCTTCTACCGCGACGTCTGCATCAGCATCCGTCGTCGTCTCCACGGCGAGGTCGGCACTCAGCACCTGCGTAACGCCGGTTGCATCGAGCAGGCTTTCATCGAGCGCTTCACCGAAGCTGGTCTCGCTTAGCGCCTCGTTAACGCCGGTCTCATCACTGCTCAGCGCCACTTGCGCGCCGGTTGCGTCCAGATCGATCTCGGGATTCCTGCCGGTAACTTCGGACAGGTCGTCGACGACTTCTTCCAGAGCGGGGTCGCCCAGGGCTTCCATTCGCCCAGTCGCGTCAAGATCGTCAAGATCGTCAAGAGAGGCCAGTTCGGTTTCGGCCATGCTGTCGACATCGAGCCCGAGATCGTCGAGATTAATTTCCGCCGTCTCGTCGCCCGAATGGCCCGCGCCTGCAATCGCATCGCCCAGAGTATCGTCCAGCGACGGCAATTCAGAGGTGCCGGAAAGCACATCAAATTGTTGCTCAATGGTCGGCGTTTCGGCCGTTTCGTCACTGGCCGCAACCTCTGTCAGGTCCATGTCGACTTCGGGCATTTCTGCTGTTTCAGCCGCCGCAGGCATCTCGCCGGTTACATTGAGATCGAACACCTCGTCCATTGCCGAACTCTCGGCGTCCTCCTCAGAGTCCGCGAGTACTGTCTCTTCACTGGTTTCGCTGAGCATGAAGTCGACAGCACTTTCGTCTTCGACGCCCTGGGTCTGGTCGTCGCCGCCCAGATCAAATATTTCGGATGCCGCGGCATCGTCGTCGTCACCGAACTCCATGTCGAGTGCGCCAGTCCCCTCTTCGCCCTCTTCGAACGACAGATCGACGGCCTTTGTTGCACCCACAGCACTGGCGCCCGCAAACAGCGCGTCATCGCCGGCTATCTGCTGCCCCATGATGACGATCTTGTCCCAATCAGCAGATTCAGCTTCACCAACAGAGCCCTTCAGGCGGCCAGCCGCGTCGATAAACGCGTCGCGGTTACCCCACACAAAGTAGATTTCGCACAACTTGGTCAGCAGGTCGGCACGATCCGGTTCAAGCGACAACGCGCCGTTGACGAGCTCTGCGGCCTGGTCATAGAGACCATAGGCCATATGGAAATCAGCCTCGGCAATCGGATCCGACTGGTCGAGATTGATCGCGGTTTCGCTGCTGAACGTGTCCTCCAGCGAGCCAAATTGCCCGGTGCCGTCACCGGGTTCCGCGGGGGCTTCGACGGTCGGCGCAGCTTCCTCGAAAGCTGGCGCAGGAGCTTCAAATGTCTCACCCACCTCCACGCTCATTGTCGATTCCTGTTCGACAACGACAATGGACTCATCCATTGATACCGGCGCACGCAGGCTCTCGGTCGCCGACAGGTCTTGCGCGCCCATGTCATCCGAATCCAGTGGCTGCCAGTCATCAGGATCATCTTCGTCACGATCACGACGCATCATCCAGAACAACAAGGCACCGACAAGTACGACTACGCCGACAATGATCATCCAGAAGCTCTTGACGAACTCCATTGCACGATCAACCAGGCTCGGCTCGGCACGTGTCGGCGCGCGAATAATGTCAGCTGGGGGCGTGTCTTCAACTTCGTCCGGCATGGCATCTATCGACGTATCTTCGACCACGTCGTCGACGTCGCCGTCGGCAATCAGGCTCTCATCATCAACAGGCTCGGCATCCGGATCGTCCGCGAACGGATCGTAGAGGTCACCTTGAATTCGGGCGAGTTCATCACGCAGTTGTGCCAACTCATTGTCACGAATCTCGATCAGCGATTGCTGCTGCGGCACATCCGCAGCCTCGAGTTCGGCGATCCGTTGGTTGATTTCGTCTTCACGCGTTTGCGGTTCATCGTCGGCAAACAGATCCGGCTCAGGCTCAGGTTCCGGCGCCAGCGTGTCGGCATCATCGCCGAAGTCCTCATCAGGCGGTACGAGCGTCAGGCTCGGGCGCGTTGACGAGTCCTCGACCGGCGCTACCGTGCCACTGCTCCATTCAATGTGTTGCCGTTGAGCCTCAGCCAGTGCACCGCTTCGATCAATCCGGGTAATCGCATCCGCGGTCGGGATACGAAGGTCCGCACCGGCGCGCAGGATGTTGATGTTGCCGCCAAATGCGTCCGGGTTGGCTTCGAAAATTGCCAGCATCGTCTGATTCATCGTCAGACCGCTGTCAGGACGAACGCGACTCGCAAGTCCCCACAGCGTTTCACCGCGTTTCACCACGTGATCATCACCTACTGACAAAATGAAGCGTGAATAATCGACGGGTGCCCGTGTGTCATCTGCGACGGGTTGCGGTGCAGGTTGTCCTTCGGGTTCGGCCTGCCGTGGTAAAGGTGAGGGAGTTGCACGCTGTTGCGGCGCGGGCGCTGGTGGCGGCGCAGCGCGTTCAATACGAGCACTGTCGACAGGTGCCGTACGTGTCGGCGCCTGTACCGCGGGCGCTGTGTCGGCAGCCGGCGGCGCGAAAGTCGGTGGATCCAGGAAAACCGTGTACTCGCGTAACAGGCGACCGCGTGACCACGATGCTTCAACAAGGAACGTCAGGAACGGTTCTGCCATCGGCTTCAAGGTGCGAACCTGGACATAGTTGCCATCGGCACGACCGCTGCGAACGATGTTGAATTGCATTCCCTGCAGATAAAAGGGCCTGTCGATGCCGTAACGATCGAACGTATCGGCTGACGCCATGGCAATCGTGAGGTTGTCGAGCTCTTCCGGTATGGCGGACAATAGCTCGATTCGAGCATTCAGCGGCTCATTGAGCGCTGAATTCATGCGAATGTCTCCCAGCCCCAGGGCCCAGACCTCGCTCGATAAGAGCAAGACAAGCACAAGCGAGATTCGAGAGAGTGATCTCGACATAATTTTAATCTCCAACTCCCCAAGTGCCGTACAGATGATGCCCGCAAGGGGCGCCATCACGGCAGGCAGACCCGTTTAACATATGGTCCCGAACTATAGCTCATAAATGGTTTTTCGCCAATATTTCAGCAATTTGGACGCTATTTAGAGCCGCGCCCTTACGTATGTTATCCGACACTACCCAGAGGTTTATTCCGCGCGGATGGGAAATATCTTCACGTACCCGACCCACGAAAACCGGGTCATTACCCGAACTTTCGGTTACTGCCGTCGGATATTCACCGGTTTTTTTGCCGTCAAGCAGTGTTACGCCGGGTGCATTGCCGAGCAATTCGCATACTTCTTCGGCCGAGATCTTGTCCCGGGTCTCGATGTGCACCGCCTCGGAATGGCCGAAAAACACCGGAATCCGCACCGCTGTTGGGTTCACGAGAATGCTGTCGTCTGCAAAAATTTTGCGCGTTTCCCAGACCATCTTCATTTCTTCTTTCGTGTAGCCATTGTCCTGGAAGGTGTCGATATGCGGCACGGCGTTAAACGCAATTTGTTTCGCATCGCCCTCGATTTCGAGCGGACGACCGTTCAGGAGCATAGCTGTCTGCCGCACGAGTTCTTCCACGGCGCCTCTCCCCGCCCCGGAAACAGCCTGGTAGGTGGCAACGTTTATGCGTTCAATACCAACCGCGTCATAGATCGGTTTCAATGCCACGACCATCGGGATCGTTGAGCAATTTGGGTTAGCGATGATGCCGCGACTCTTGTAATCCGCGATGGCGTCTGGATTCACCTCCGGAACGACGAGTGGAATGTCATCGTCGTAGCGAAAGTGCGAGGTGTTGTCGATAACCACACATCCGGCGGCGGCCGCCTTCGGCGCATACTCTTCCGATATGGAACCTCCGGCAGAGAACAGCCCGATCTGGACTTGTGAAAAATCGAAATCCGCGAGGTCATCTACATCCAGTTCGCGATTGCCGAATCCCACTTTCTTACCGACCGAACGCTCACTCGCCAATGCGTACAGCTTGCCAACCGGGAACTTTCGCGCCGCGAGAATCTCGAGCATTGCTTCGCCAACGGCGCCGGTCGCACCGACGACAGCTACATCGTATTTTGTCGTCACGTCTGGAGATTTCCTCAGGTTCTGTCGCGGCTGAAGCCGCTCCTACAATTTTTCGCGGCTAAAGCCGCTCCTACGATTTTTCGCGGCTGAAGCCGCTCCCACACACGTCAATGTTCTGTGCGCGGTGGCGCAGATAGTGATCCATAAGCACGAGAGCCACCATAGCCTCGGCAATCGGCGTCGCACGCAGGCCGACACAGGGGTCATGTCGCCCTTTGGTAACGATCTCGGTTTCGTTGCCTTCCGTGTCTATCGTCTTGCCGGGCTTGGTGATGCTGGATGTCGGCTTCAGTGCAATGCTCGCAATCAAATCCTGCCCGGATGAGATGCCGCCGAGCGTGCCGCCCGCGTCATTCTTGGCGAAACCGTCGGCGCCAATCTCGTCACGATGTTCGCTGCCGCGTTGCGTCACGGCCCGAAAACCAGCGCCAAACTCGACACCTTTGACCGCAGGGATGCTCATCAAGCCATGCGCAATCGCCGCCTCGAGCTTGTCGAAGACGGGTTCACCGAGTCCCGGTGGAACCTTGCTCGCTATGACGCTGATCTTGGCGCCAATCGAGTCCTGTTCTCTGCGCAAGGCAATCATGAAGGCTTCGAGCTCTTCAATGCGGCTGGGGTCGGCACAGAAGAACGGGTTGTCATCGACGATTGAGAGATCCGTCGCCGCCAGTTCCAGGGGGCCGAGCTGCGACAGGTAGCCACGAATCTCGATACCGGCCTTTTCCCTGAGGTATTTCCTGGCGATCGCGCCCGCGGCAACGCGCATCGCGGTCTCTCTCGCTGACGAACGCCCGCCGCCACGATAGTCGCGAATACCGTACTTCTGCTGGTAGGTGTAATCGGCATGCCCGGGCCGAAACTTGTCCTTTATTTCGGTGTAATCACGGTTGCGCTGGTCCACGTTATGAATCAGCAGCCCGATTGGCGTGCCGGTGGTAGTGCCTTCGAATACACCTGAGAGAATCTCGACCTTGTCGGGCTCCTTGCGCTGCGTCGTATGGCGCGACTTGCCGGGGCGCCGGCGTTCCAGATCTGCCTGTATGTCGTCGGCATCAAGCTGCATGCCTGGAGGGCAGCCGTCGACAACACAGCCGAGCGCGACGCCGTGGCTTTCGCCAAACGTCGTCACGACAAAATTCTGTCCAATACTATTGCCCGACA
>WTCH01000311.1 GCA_013138675.1 Woeseiaceae bacterium
CGCTTGCCACCTTCCATCTGGAATGGTTTCGTGACGACGGCGACTGTCAGAATGCCAAGCTCCTTGGCAACTTGTGCGACGATAGGCGTTGCGCCAGTTCCGGTGCCGCCACCCATGCCTGCCGTGATGAACAGCATATCGGCGCCTTCGATAACCTCTTTAATCCGGTCGCGATCTTCCATCGCGGCCTGGCGGCCAATGTCGGGATCCGCACCTGCGCCGAGTCCCTTGGTGATATTGCAGCCAATTTGCAATGCCGTGCGGACACGAGCGCTTTTCAACGCCTGTGAGTCCGTGTTGGCGCAAATGAAGTCGACGCCATCGATGCCAGCGTCGACCATGTGCGCCACAGCATTGCCGCCGCCGCCGCCGACACCGATGACCTTGATGACCGCGCTTTGACTATGCGCATCCATTAATTCAAACATTGTTACTTCCTCCGCTAGTAGATCATCTAATGGGCAACACTCCGTTACCCGTTTTCACTTCACTGCATTAAATCTGCAGAACTCTTAAAACTGTCCGCCAAACCACGCCTTCATACGGCCCCATACGTCGCCGAGGTTGTGGTTGATCGGTGTGCTTCGCGTATTGCGGCGCGTCAGGTTTTCGTAGCCGTACAAAAGCAGGCCAACGCCGGTTGCATATATCGGATTGCGAATGACGTCCATCAGGCCGTCGACGTACTGCGGCGATCCAAGACGCACGGGCATATGGAACACTTCTTCGGCCAGCTCGACGGCGCCTTCCATCTTCGCGCTGCCGCCCGTGATGATGATGCCCGCAGCAATCAACTCCTCGAAGCCACTCCTGCGTAACTCATCGCGAATTAAACCGAAGAGTTCTTCATATCTCGGCTCGACGATCTCAGCGAGCGTCTGGCGCGCCAGCCGCCGCGGCGGACGTTCACCCACACTCGGTACTTCGATGGTCTCGTCGGGGTTCGCAAGCTGCGACAACGCGCAGGCGTACTTGATCTTGATTTCCTCGGCGTACTGCGTCGGCGTACGCATCGAGACAGCGATGTCATTAGTCACCTGGTCACCGGCAATCGGGATGACCGCTGTGTGCTGTATCGCACCACCCATGAATACCGCCAGGTCCGTCGTACCTCCGCCGATATCGACGATGCAGGAACCCAGTTCCTTTTCGTCGTCCGTCAGCACGGAATAACTCGAAGCGAGTTGTTCCAATACGATGTCGTCCACTTCAAGCCCGCAACGCTGTACACACTTGACGATGTTCTGTGCGGCGCTTTCCGCCCCCGTCACCATGTGAACTTTCGCTTCCAGGCGCACACCCGACATGCCAACCGGCTCGCGAATGCCTTCCTGGCTGTCGATCAGAAACTCTTGCGGCAAGATGTGCAGAATCTTCTGGTCCGCAGGAATTGCGACTGCACGAGCCGCATCGATTACACGATCTACATCGCCCGGACTCACTTCTTTGTCACGAATTGCGACGATGCCGTGCGAGTTCAGGCTGCGCACGTGACTGCCGGCGATGCCGGTGTAAACCGAGTGGATGTCACAACCAGCCATGAGCTCGGCCTCTTCGACCGCGCGTTGAATGGAGTGCACCGTTGACTCGATGTTAACGACCACACCTTTCTTCAGGCCACGCGACGGATGCGAGCCGATGCCGACGACTTCGATCCTGCCGTCTTCATTGATCTCCCCGACAATCGCAACAACTTTCGACGTTCCAATGTCGAGTCCAACGATCAGGTTCTTGTCTCCCCGCTTGGACATTCAGCGATCACCTCGTAGCGCCAGCATTTCATCCATTCCCTCTGCCGGGTCATCGACCGGCGATCTTGATCCGTTATTCCAGCCAATCGTGAAGCCATTGTTGTAGCGCATGTCGACGTATTCGATCTCCGTCACGCGGCCGGTAATGATGTCCGCGACGATGTCGAGAAACAGGTCCGTGCGGGCGTTGACCTCGCGACGGCCAATCCTCACCTCCACGCCGTTGTGCAAGGTCATGTCCCAGGCTCCCCGTGCATCAAGGTGTACGCGACGCAGATCCAGCCCAACTGGAATGAGTCGTTCGCGAACATCCAGATATCGCTTGGCAACTTCCGCGGAGCGGTCTTCCGGGCCGCTCAGGCGCGGCAACTCCGCCGGTATGTGACGCGCGTCAGAAACAAACAGCTCACCGCGCACATTCAGTAATCCACGTTCACCCCAGATTGCTGCCGGTACCTGCTCGGTGACCGAAATGCGCAGACGACTCGGCCACCGTCTCGCAACCGTCGCCTGGTCTATCCAGGGCATTTCGACAATGCTCTGTTGAATTCCGGCGAGATCGGCACTGACAAAACCGTCTTCGAGTTCGTCGCTGATGGCCTCCTCTATTTGCAATGCCGTGACACGTTGAAACGGCCCGTTGATCTCTATCGAGCGGATCGGCCGGTCAAGCATAGTGGCACTCAGGAAGTACGTCGCCACGACCGCTGTAATTGCGACGACGGGTGCAACAACGCGCCCCAACCTGATCCTCGGCAACGAGAAGCGTGCCGCTTTCTTCTGTTTTCTGCGTCGTGCCTGCTTACGCGTCATTGGCTGCCACCTCGATCGCGTTTGTGTGGTTGCCTTCCCTGACGCTCGTCTCGAGGATGCGCCAACAAAGCTCTTCGAAATCGATGCCTGCCTGTTTTGCCGCCATCGGAACCAGGCTATGACTCGTCATGCCCGGGATCGTGTTGACTTCGAGGACCTGCGGATTGCCGTCTTCGCCGGTCATGAAGTCGACGCGGCCCCACCCGGTACATCCGACTTCGTTGTACGCAGCCATCGCGAGGCCTGCATAAAGCGCCTCGGTCTCGTCGTCGGTAGTTCCGGGGCAGTGGTACTCGGTCCTGTCGGATTCGTATTTGGCGCGGTAGTCATAGAACACGCGCGGCGTGACGATACGTATGCTCGGCAGGGCACGACCCTGCAATACACCGACCGTAAACTCCTCACCAACAATGCAGCGCTCGGCGAGCGCGACGCCACCAAACCCGAGAGCAAGCTGCACGGCTTCGGCAAGATCCTCGCGCTCGAATACCTTCGACATACCGACGCTCGAGCCCTGGCCCGCCGGCTTCAATATCATCGGGAAGCTGAGTTCCTCGGCGGCGAGCACGGCATCGGCATCGTGGCGGATAACGGCATATTCAGGTGTCGGGATACCGCAAGCTTCGAACAGGTGCTTGCTGCGGATCTTGTCCATTGCCAGCGATGACGCCATGACGCCGCTGCCCGTGTAGGGCATATCCAGCCACTGCAACGCGCCCTGCAAGGCGCCGTCTTCGCCGCCCGTGCCGTGCAATGCGATCCAGGTGCGGTCGAAGCCGGCGGCGGCGAACTGGCCCAGGCTCTTGCCCGCCGGATCCCAGGCGTGAGCATCCACGCCGCGCGACTGCAGTGCCTTCAGCACTGCAGCACCAGTATCAAGTGATACCTCGCGCTCCGGCGATGACCCGCCAAGCATCACGGCAACACGTCCAAAGTCAGCAGTGTTCGAAATGACCGTGCGTTCTTCACGTAGTGTCGCGATACGACTCATCGCGCCACCTCGCCCACGATCCGAACCTCATGAACCAGTTCAACGCCGTGCTTTTCGATGACGGCCTGGCGCACGTGCTCGATCAGTTCCTCAACGTCAGTCGCCGTCGCGTTATCGCTGTTGATGATGAAATTGGCGTGCTTCTCGGATACTTCCGCACCGCCGATCGAATAACCTTTGAGCCCGGCGACTTCGATCAACCTGGCGGCGTGATCACCTGGCGGATTGCGAAATACGGATCCGCAACTGAGTAGGCCAAGCGGCTGTGTGCGTTTGCGACGCTCCAGCATCTCGTTCATCGCGTCCATGCTCGGCGTAACGTTGGGGTCGAAGCGCAATGTCGCTTCGATGAACCACTCATTCGTCGGGCCGGTTACGCTGCGATAGGCAACTGAGTATTCACTCGGTGCACGTTGATTAATGACACCGGCACGATCTATCGTGCGCACCGACTCGACACGCTCCCATGTCTCGCCACCGTGCGCGCCAGCGTTCATGGCAAGTGCACCGCCGACCGTTCCCGGGATTCCCGCGAAGAACTCGGATGGTCCGATACCCCAGCGGATGCACTGGCGCGCGAGTTGTGTGCACGGCAGACCACTGCCGGCCCGGACCTGATAGTTCTCGACACGCTCAAGATCCTTAAGAATTTTCGATGCCGAAATAACGACTCCACGAATACCGCCATCGCGGACCAGCAGATTGCTACCGACGCCGAACCAGAAAACCGGTATATCGGGGTGCAGGTCGTGCAGAAATGCCGACAGGTCTTCCAGACTGGCAGGCACAAAAAAGGACTCTGCCGGTCCACCGACGCGCCAGGTCGTGTGCTCGCTCATGGGCTCGTTCACCCTGACGTCGCCGCGCAGACTTTTTTGCTCGGCCGCCATCATGAGTGCACCTTCAGATTCGGTTTCGTGGCCAACAGGTCTGCCACGCCGGCCGCATAAGCGCCAATGTCTCCCGCGCCCATCAGCAACACGAGGTCGCCATCGGCCAGCACACTTTCGAGTACGGGCTGCAACTCATCCAGCGACTCGACAAACACGGGCTCGACAGCACCGCGAGTACGCACGGCCCGCGCGATGGCCCGACCGTCGGCCCCCGCGATCGGATCTTCGCCAGCTGCATAGACCTCAAGCACGATCGCAACGTCGGCATCGGACACAACTGTCGCAAAATCGTCTATCAGGTCGCGTGTACGGGTGTAGCGATGCGGCTGAAATACAAGTACGACGCGGCGCTCCGGCCAGCCCGCGCGCGCGGCTGCCAAAGTCGCGGCTATCTCTGTCGGATGATGGCCGTAGTCATCGACGAGCATGACTTTTCCGGCCACGGTCTCCACCTCACCGAGGCTCTGGAAGCGTCTATCGATTCCTTCAAACTCCGCGAGCGCCCTGACAACAGCGTCATCCCCGATCTGCAGTTCGTCAGCGACAGCAATCGTTGCCAGCGCGTTCCTTACGTTGTGCATTCCGGGCAAATGCAGTTCGATTCGAAGCGGGTCACGATCGCCAGAGCGAACGACGTCGAAGTGCGTGTGCCCCTGGTCAAACTCAATGTTTTCGGCGCGCACGTCCGCATCGTCGTTGATGCCGTAGGTAATGAGCGAACGACCGATGTTGCTGAGAATTTCGTTGACTCCGTGATCGTCCGTGCAAACAACTGCGACGCCGTAAAACGGCAGGTTGTGCAGGAACTCAATAAAGCCCGTGCGCAGCTTGTCGATGTCGCCATCGTAGGTCGACATGTGATCGGCATCGATATTCGTCACGATCGCAAGCATCGGCTTCAGGTGCACAAACGAGGCATCGCTCTCATCCGCCTCGGCGACCAGGTAATCGCCTTGCCCAAGTCGCGCGTTCGCATCGGCACTTTTCAGTCGCCCGCCGATTACGAACGTGGGGTCCAACCCTCCCTCAGCCAAAACGCTGGCGACGAGACTCGTTGTCGTCGTCTTGCCATGCGTCCCGGCCACCGCGATCGAATAACGGAACCGCATAAGCTCAGCCAGCATTTCGGCCCTTTGCACAACGGGCATCAATCGCTCACGAGCAGCTGCAACTTCCGGATTGGTTTCATCGACCGCGCTGGATACGACAACGGCATCTGCATGCTCGATGTTTGCTTCAGCGTGGCCGATGAATATGGTAGCGCCTTGATTCTCGAGGCGCTGTGTCTGTTTGTTGGCTTTTATGTCAGAGCCCTGGACTTTGTAGCCCAGGCTCAACATCACCTCAGCAATGCCGGACATGCCCGACCCACCGATACCAACGAAATGTACGCTGTTGATCCGTCGCATTTTCTTGATCATGCTGCGAGTCTCGCTTGTTCGAGACAGAGCTCGGTGATTCGGCTCAATGCCAGAGGCTTGTCCAGTCCATGCGCCTTTTCGGCTTTTTCGAGCAAGTCTTCGCGGTTGCTCAGCCAGTCATGCAACTGACCGGCCAAAACGTCTGCACTCAACATGCTCTGATCGATAATCACGGCCGCACCGGCATCCGCCATCGGCCGCGCATTCGCTGTCTGGTGGTCGTCGACGGCACCCGGATAGGGCACGAACACGGCCGGCAGCCCGACTGCGCACAGTTCCGCAACCGTCAGCGCACCTGCTCGACAGACGACCAGGTCGGCCCACGCATAAGCTGACGCCATGTCGTCGATGAACGGTACGAGATCAACCTCTACGCCACTCGCCTCGTAGGCTTCACGGGCCGCATCCAGCGTTCTCTCGCCACACTGATGGCGCACGAGGGGGCGATCCGGAGCGTGCAACTTCGATAGCGCTTGTGGGACCGTTGTGTTCAATGCCAATGCGCCTTGGCTGCCGCCAAGTACAAGCAAGCGCAATGGTCCGGTCCGATCGCGATATCGTTCGGCGGGCACTGCAACTGCCGAGATGTCCTCGCGAACCGGATTACCCACGGTTTCCGCGCGAACACGGGAATTAAAACTGCCCGGGAAGGCTTGAAGCACAACCCAGGCAAGTCGCGCCAGAAGACGGTTTGTAAGGCCAGCGGCAGCATTCTGCTCGTGAATAACGAGCGGCCGCCGGGTTAGCCAGGCGGCGAGTCCGCCCGGCCCTGAAACGAAGCCGCCCATACCGAGTACCGCGGCAGGACGACGACGCAGAATGACCATCAGTGATTGCAGTAGCGCCCACGCAAGCTGGAACGGTGCGATGACCAGTGCGACAAACCCTTTGCGGCGCAGGCCTTTGACGCTGATCCACTCAATATCGATACCGGCAGCCGGAATCACCGTTGCCTCAAGGCCGCGGTGCGTCCCGAGCCAGACGATTTCCTGGGAGTGCGCCTCGAGGGCGCGTGCGACAGCGAGTGCCGGATAGATGTGTCCACCCGTACCTCCCGCCATGACAAGGATTGGCCGGCCACTCATGATTTGCGCCTGCGCTTGCGGTTCACGGGTTTAGCGTCAACCACGAGTTCGTGATGAATTCTGAGCAACAATCCGATCGCGATCATTGCGACGATCAGGCTGCTGCGGCCGTAACTGATCAGCGGCAGTGTAAGACCCTTGGTCGGCAGCAGTCCCATGTTCACGCCGATATTGATAAAGGCCTGCAGGCCAAGCCAGGTACCCAGACCGATGGCGAGAAAAGCTTCAAAGAACCGCTCGGAGTCGGCCGCACGCATCGCGAGTTTGAAAACGCGCCAGAGTAGTGCCAGAAACAACGCGATGAGTACAACCGAACCGAGCAGCCCGAATTCTTCGGCGAACACGGCGAAGACGAAATCCGTGTGCGCTTCAGGGAGATAAAAGAGTTTCTGTACGCCGCCACCAAGACCGACGCCAAACCACTCGCCGCGACCGATCGCGATCAGTGACTGGGTCAGCTGGAAACCGGAGTTGTAAGGATCCGCCCACGGATCGAGGAAACCGGTCAGGCGATTCAGTCGATACGGCGATGTCAGTGTGAGTGCGACCACCGCAATGACAGTGGCTGAGAAGAACAGAATGAAGTCACGAATGCGCGCGCCTGCAACGAACAGTACGACAAGTGCTGTCGCGAGCAACACAATTGCGGCGCCGAAATCGGGCTCTGCCAGCAGCAATGCGCAACCCAGGCTCAGCACAAGCATTGGCCGAAGAAAGCCGACGAACTGTTCACGCAATGCCTTTTGTTGCCGCACGACATAGCCCGCGAGGTAGATCAGCAGGCATAGCCTCGCCGGTTCCGAAACCTGCAGATTCATGACGCCGAAGCGAACCCAGCGCGTCGCACCGTTGACCTCATAGCCAACACCCGGCACGAGCACGACGACAAGCAGCGCCAGCCCGACGAGCAGAAGCAGCGGGCCCAGCGTCTGCCAGACATGCATCGGCACGAACAAGCAGAACAGACCGGCTGCCAGGCCAATCGCTGCCGCGACGAGTTGACGCTCAAGGTAGAAGAACGGGTTGCCGGTCGCGTTGTCGGAGATCGTGATCGACGCCGAGGCCAGGATCACGAAACCGCCGAGCAACAACACCAGGACAAGACCCAACATGACCGGGTCCAGCTTGAGCTCGGTTTTGAGGCGTGCCGGAAACGGCATCATTGCACTTCTCGCGGTCATCGTGAGAGCGCCTCCACCGCGGAACTGAATGCATCACCGCGCGCACCGTAGTTCGCGAACTGATCGAAACTGGCGCAGGCTGGCGCGAGCAACACCGTGTCGTCCGATTCGGCGTACGCGGCCGCCTGGCAAACCGCGTCGTCCATGTCGCGTGCGAAGTACACGGGCATTACTGTGTCGATCGCGTCGGCAATCGCTTCAGCGTCCGTGCCCATCAGAACGGCCGCCCGCAGTTTGCCCTCGAGCGCAGCTGCCAGTTCGCTGAAGTTACCGCCCTTGCCTTCTCCGCCGGCAACAAGAACCACGGTGCCGTCAATAGACTGAATTGATGCGACCGCGGCAGCAACGTTGGTTGCCTTCGAGTCATTGATGTAATTCACAGCACCTTTGCGTGCGACGAACTGCATGCGATGAGACAATCCCGGGAACTCCGCCAGGACCTGCAACATGCGACCCATATCGAGGCCAAGGAGTTCGCCGGTCGCCAGCGCCGCCAGCGCATTCGCCTGATTGTGCAGGCCAACCATGCGCATGTCGGATACTGCGATCAGGAGCGTGTCACCGCGAGCAAGATAGATTTCGTCGTCGTCGCGACGAATGCCAAACTGTCCGTCCCCAGGCTCATCGAGTCCGAACGTGACGATGTTGTCGATGTGCTTCGCCGCGTCTGCCGCTGTTTCGTCAGCGCGATTGACAACCGCTGCACGTGCTTCGGAGTACACCCGGTACTTTGCGCGACGATACTCGTCCTCGTCAGCGTGCCAATCCAGATGGTCCGGCGAGACATTCAGGAGCACTGCTACTTCAGCCGGCAATGTTTGCGTACGCTGTAGCTGGAAACTCGACAGCTCCAACACATAGATATCAGGAGTGTCTTCGTCGAGAAGATCAAGCGCCGGTTCACCAAGGTTACCGCCGGCAAGCACCGTGCGGCCGTCAGCACGGCACATGTGGTAGACCAGTGTGGTGACGGTGCTTTTGCCGTTCGAACCGGTTATTGCGACGAATGGCGCCGTTGCATCGCGCGCGAATAACTCGATGTCCGAGATGACTTCGAGTTTCTTCTTACGCGCCTTGACCAGGAGTTCGTCGTTGTCCGCGATGCCCGGTGACGCGATTACGCGATCAATTTTTCCTGGCAGTCTGTTACTGCCAAGGACGACCTTGGCATCGGGGAAAATTTCCTTGAGCTCGTCAATCCCCGGTGGCTCATCGCGGCTATCGTAGAACGTTGCGTCGCCATCGTTACGTTTAAGATAACGCGCAATCGACAGTCCGGTCGCGCCGAGTCCGAGAACAAAATCTTTGCCGGTGGAGACTGTTTTCTTCGCAGCGTTCATCGGATCTTCAGGCTCGCAAGACCAATCAGCACGAGGATGACCGTAATAATCCAGAAGCGGACAATAACCTTCGGTTCCGCCCAGCCCTTGAGTTCAAAATGATGGTGCAGCGGTGCCATGCGAAACACGCGCTTGCCCGTAAGTTTGAATGATGCGACCTGGATGATCACCGACAGTGTTTCGACGACGAAGACGCCACCCATGATCGCGAGTACGATTTCCTGACGGACGACGACCGCGACAACCCCGAGCGCCGCACCCAGCGAAAGCGCACCGATGTCACCCATGAAGACCTGTGCGGGATACGTGTTGAACCACAAGAAGCCGAGACCGGCTCCGGCCAGTGCAGCACAGAAGACCAGGATCTCTCCGGTACCCGCGACGTACGGGATGCCGAGGTAATCGGAAAAGTTGACGTTGCCGGTGACGTAGGCAAACAGCCCAAGTGCGCCACCCACGAGAACCGTCGGCATTATTGCCAGGCCATCGAGCCCATCGGTCAGGTTAACGGCATTGCTGAAGCCGACGATGAATATATAAGTGACGAAGATCTGCCCGATGCCGAGCGGAATCGTCAGGTCCTTGAAATACGGAATCAGAAGTGCGGTTGCCGTATCGAGCGTGCCGTTGGCCTCGGCGAAGTAATAAAGGGCGACCGCGGCAATGATGGCCGCAAAAGATTGCCAGAACAGCTTCTGCCGGGCTGAGATTCCTGCCGGGTCCTGCAGGACCAGCTTCTTGTAGTCATCGACGTAGCCGATGACACCAAAAGAAAGCGTCACAAAGAGGACCACCCAGACGAATATGTTTTCGAGGTCCGCCCAAAGCACCGTGCTGACGGAAATCGCTGTCAGTATCAATGCACCACCCATCGTGGGCGTACCGGCCTTGATCAGGTGCGTGTCCGGACCCTCCTCGCGAACAGGTTGTCCAACCTGGTTAACGCTGAGCTTCGCAATCATTCGCGGCCCAATGACGAACGACAGAATGAGCGCCGTCAGCGCACCAAGAATTGCGCGCATCGTCAGGTAACTGAAAACGTTAAATCCGGATTCGAACTGCGCCAGGTATTCGGTGAGATAGAGCAGCATCGTCAGGCTCCCTTTCTCATCGGTTCTGGACCGCGCAACGCATCGACAACACGTTCCATGCGCATACCACGCGAACCCTTGACCAATAAGTTGATCTCTTCGTTAAGGCCCGCCATCAGGTCGGAGATCAGCGGGTCCAGCGAATCGTAGGCAGTGGCATCGTCGCCGAAAGCCTCACGTGCATTCGCGCTCAGCTCGCCTAGAGTAAACAGGCGATCTACACCGGCATTCTTGATTTCTGCGCCAACGTCATGATGAATGCGAGCAGCATCGTCACCGAGTTCAAACATGTCACCGAGAACGAGCCAGCTGACGCCTTTCAAAGACGCAAGAAATTCGGCAGCCGCAATGACCGACAGTGGATTCGCGTTATAGCTGTCGTCGTAGAGCGTCGCACCGGCATGACCCTGCATCGGCGTGAGACGGCCAGCGAGCGGGTTGACCGATTCCAACGCGGTCTTGATTGTCTCCGCAGGCACGTCGAGCGCTGTCGCCACTGCGGCAGCTGCACATGCATTACGAACATTGTGTGCGCCGGCAAGCGGTAGAGTTATCTCGATTGTCGTACCGAGCAGGTGCATCGTGAAATGCGTCTGCCCTTTACCTGTCTCAATCTGATCGGCACGAATGTCGGCATGCTCACTGAGCCCGAAGCTCAGCAAATCGACGCCGTCAACGAGCGACATCCAATACGAATAGTACTCGTCGTCGAAATTCAACACGGCAACGCCAGGCCGCGCTTTTCCGCTAAGAATTTCCGCTTTCGCGTGCGCGACGCCTTCAATCGAACCGAATCCCTCTAGGTGCGCAGCAGCCGCGTTCGTAATGACAACAACATCTGGTTTGGCAAGCTCAGTCAGGTAAGCGATCTCGCCGGCATGATTGGCGCCCATCTCGAGCACTGCGTATTCATGTGACTCATCAATGCGCGACATCATCAGCGGCATGCCAATGTCGTTGTTGAGATTGCCTTCCGTCGCCACCGTCGATGCGACCGACGACAGGCAAGCGGCAACCAGCTCTTTCAACGTTGTCTTGCCGTTGCTGCCGGTAATGCCGACAACCGTCACCGAGTGCTGGTCGCGCCATGCAGCACCGAGCTGCCCCAACGCGAGCTTTGTATCCTCAACCTCGATTTGCGCGATGTCTTCAACAACGAGCGACGCCACAATCGCACCGGCTGCACCGTTGTTGGAGGCTTGATTTACAAACTTGTTGCCGTCGAAATTCGGACCGGACAGCGCGACGAACAACTCGCCTTCCTGGATCGTTCGGGAGTCTGTGCTGATGCCTTCGAAGTTGCGGTCATCGCCGTGTAGCATGCCGTTCATCGCAGCGGCAGCGAAAGAGAGCGTCGCGTTCACGATGCGCCCTCCGCACGTTTGTCCAGGTTCGCCAGCGCCGCGCCGTAGTCTGAAAAATCGATACGCTCAGTGCCGATGAGCTGGTAATTCTCGTGTCCCTTGCCGGCAATCAGAATGATGTCATCGGTGGCCGCTTCGCGGATTGCCCACGCAATCGCCGCAGCGCGGTCTTCCAGCACGGTCGCACGATTTGGCCGCTGCAGACCGTCGATAATCTGCGCAATAATCTGGCCGGGCTCTTCGCCGCGTGGATTGTCACTTGTAACGACTAGCCGGTCTGCACGCATTTCTGCGTTGCGCGCCATTTGTGGGCGCTTGCCAGTATCGCGATCACCACCACAACCGAACACGCACCAGAGTTTGCCCTTGCAGTGCGCCCTGAGTGCGCGCAGCGCGACATCAATAGCCTGCGGAGAATGTGCGTAGTCAACATAAACCGTCGGCAGCCCGGCTGCCGCCTCGACACGCTCCATGCGTCCTGGCGGTGCGCTGACTTGCGCAAGCGTTTCACAGGCCTGTGCCATGGATACGCCTTTCTTGAGCAACGCCGCTAGTACGATAACCGCATTGGCAACGTTGAAATCGCCTGGCAACGGCAATTCAAACTCGCCGTCGCCCCAGGAGCTGTTGATTCGTACGAGTGAGCCGCTGTCGCCCGCAACAACAGATCGAACAAAAACAAACGGCCGACCATTTGCGACACGGTCAAAGTGCGTCGATACCGCTACGACGTCCTGACCGCAGCGACCTGCCAGTTCGGATCCGAACTCCGAGTCCAGATTGATGATCCTGTTCCGGGCCGGGTAGTCGAGAAACAGCCGCGCCTTGGTTTCCGCATAACTCTGCATGTCGCCGTGATAATCAAGATGATCACGACTCAAATTCGTAAACAGCACGGTATCGAAGGTAACGCCGTCAACTCGCTTTTGTGCCAGCGCGTGGGATGACACCTCTACGGCGGCCCAGGTCGCACCCGCATCGCGGAAGTCTGCAAGGCTGCCATGCAACTCGATGGCAGCGGGTATTGTCATGCCTTCACCAATCTCGACGTCGCCTACACCTGTTCCGAGCGTGCCGATGTAGCCGCAAGATTGCTCAAGCAACTCGCAGCACTGTGCGATGAGCCAGGCAACCGTCGTCTTGCCGTTGGTCCCGGTCACTCCAACGACATGAACAGATTCTGAGGGGCGCGCATAAAAACGATTGGCGATCTCGCCGAGATGACTGGCGAGATCCGGCACCGCCACCATCGGAACACCCACTTCAGTTGCCGGTGCATCCGTCGTCGATGAATCCCATGCCACTGCCGCAACACCGGCTGTTACCGCGTCGGCAATGAAATCAAGCCCATGACAGTTATCGCCACCGCAGGCCAGGAACAGGTCTCCGGGCCGGAGCGAGCGACTGTCGCTGGCTATGTTGCCGACGGCGATCGCAGGTGCGTCCGCGAATCCTCGCAGTAATTCGGCGAGTGTCGGCTTTGGATTCAGGTGTTCTGCCGGCATGCTCATTGACTCATTGCCTGCATGATGCTGCCAGGGTCCCTGGCGGGCATCGCGTCGGGTGGGATTGCGAGCAGCCGTAGCGACTCTGACACGACATCTGAGAAAACCGGTGCTGCGACATCGCTGCCGTAGTAAAGCTCTCCAGTGGGCTCATCGATAACGACAACTGCCGCGAGGCGAGGGTCGCTGGCCGGCGCAAGTCCGGCGAATATGGAAATATATTTGTCTTCTGAATATCCACCAGCCGCGAATTTCCAGGCTGTGCCGGTCTTGCCCGCAATGCGGTAGCCCATAACTGCGGCCTTCGTACCGGTGCCACCTGGCGCAACCACTGCCTCGAGCATGCGTCGTACTGCGGCGGCCGAATCTGCGGCCAGGACCTGCTCCCCTTCAGCCGGAGCATCCAGCGCCACCAGCGAGACGGGTCGGAATACACCATCGCTGCCGAGGACCGAGTACGCTTGTGCGAGCTGCAACGGTGTCACCGAGACTCCGTAGCCATAGGCCAGCGTCGCCTGGCTGATCGGACGCCAGTGATTGAAGTGCGTCAGCAGACCTGCCGATTCGCCCGGGAAACCGCTCGACGTCAACGTGCCAAGGCCAAAGCGTGTCATGGTATTCCAGAGCTGGTCCGGCTCAAGTGACATGGCGAGCTTGGTCACACCGACATTGCTCGAACGGGCCAGGATGGTCGTCAGGCTGATCCGTCCGAGATTGCGACTATCCTCAATCGTCTTCGGTCCGACGACGACAAAACCGGGTGCCGTATCGATGATGCTGCTGGGCCGGTACTCGCCACTCTCGAGCGCGGCTGCGACTATGAGTGGTTTGATACTCGAACCCGGCTCGAAGATATCGGTGATCGCACGATTGCGGTAACGCGCTGCTGAGAATTGCGAGCGATCATTCGGGTTGTAAGTCGGCTGATTGACGATCGCAAGAACCTCGCCGGTCTTCACGTCGAGTATGACGATGGAGCCCGACTCAGCGTTGTGCTGTCGAATCGCCGCTTTCAATGTCCGGTAGGCAAGGTATTGAATCCGGAGATCGATGCTCGTCTGCAGATCCTTGCCGTGATGTGGCGGACGAATGCTTTCGACATTCTCGACGGAGCGACCCAGCCGATCCTTGAGTACGCGTTTGGCCCCCGACTCACCCGCAAGCCAATGATTGAACGCAAGCTCAAGTCCTTCCTGGCCCGCATCGTCAATGTCAGTAAACCCGACGAGATGGCCCGTGACTTCACCTGCCGGATAGTAGCGCCGGTACTCGCGTTGCACATTCACACCCGGCAATTTCAGGTCGAGAACCAGTTGCGCCTGCTCGGGGCTCAGGTGTCGTTTGAGGTACAGGAACTCCTTGTCCATGCTGCGCGTGACACGCCGTATCAGCTGCTGCGGATCAATACCAAGAAGACGCGCCAATTGCGGAACGCGGTCAACCGCGGGCGCGAGTTCTTTGGGGTTTGCCCAGATGCTGTCGACCGGCGTGCTGATCGCGAGCGGCTCTCCATTACGATCGGTGATCGTGCCGCGGTGCGCCGTGATTCTCTCTGTGCGCAGGTGACGTGTATCTGCCTGCTGATTAAGAAAGTCTTTGTTGAAGACCTGCAAGTGCACGGCGCGTGCAACCAGCGACACAGCGAGCAGCGAAAAGAACACGCCTACCAGCGTCAGTCTGCCAGCGAATCGCCTTGCAGTTTGTTGTTTTGTCTCGGCGCCGCGTGTCATGGCCGTTCAATTACGTAGATTTCCGAAGCAACAGGTCGCACGAGTGAAAGGTCGTCGGTAGCGACCTGCTCGATGCGTGCGTGCGTGGCCCAGGTGCTCTGCTCAATTTGCAACTGGCCCCATTCAATATTCAGATCGTCGCGTTCATGCGTCAGCGACTCGAGTTCGACAAACAACTTGCGCGATTCGTGTTTCGTGTAGACCAGCGCAAGTGCACTCAAAACACAAACGACCGAGAAGACGAGGACGAGTGCAAACGGCTGCTTTGTCTGCGTAATCTGGATCACAAGCGCTCCGCTACGCGCAAACGCGCACTGCGCGCCCGGACATTTGCAGCGACCTCGTCCGCCGTTGCTGTGATCGCTTTGCCGACCTGCCGCAACTTCGGCCGGAATTCGGCAGGCACATCAGGCATACCGCGGTACGGTTCGGCTTCTCTTGAGGCATTGCGAATAAAACGTTTGGCAATACGATCCTCAAGCGAGTGAAAACTGATGACGCAGAGGCGGCCACCGGGGGCCAGCACGTCGAGCGACTGCGCCAGTGCGGCCTCGAGCTGCTCGAGCTCGCGATTGATAAAAATGCGAATTGCCTGAAACGTCTTCGTGGCCGGATTCTTCTTGCGTGTGTGCGCCGGAATGACCGACGCGACGACGTCTGCCAGTTGAGTCGTCGTCTGCAGGGGCGTTTCCGCACGCGCAGCAACAACGGCACGCGCGATGCGCACCGCCTGGTTCTCTTCACCAAATTTTCTGAGAACTCGCCTCAATTCGTACTCTTCCACTTGCCGGAGCCATTCCGCGGCCGAGATGCCTGACTCCGGGTCCATGCGCATGTCCAGAGGTCCGTCGCGAAGAAAGCTGAATCCGCGTTCGGATTCGTCCAGCTGTGGTGATGAGACGCCGATGTCGAGGAGCAGGCCGTCGACTCGTCCCGTGAGTCCTTTTTCTTCAATGCATGATGCAAGTTTTTCAATTTCGCCCTTTACCAGTTCAAACCTCGGGTCTTCAATCAGCGTTGCCGGTGCAGATGCGATTGCCTGTGGATCACGATCGATTGCGATGAGCCGACCGTTCTCACTCAATCTCTGCAAAATAGCGCTGCTGTGTCCCCCGCGTCCGAAAGTTCCGTCGACGTACAAACCGTCTTGTTTTATATCCAGCCCTTCGAGGACCGGCCCCAGCAGCACCGGCACATGCGCGTTGCTGCTCATGGAATGAATGACGCCTTAGAACGAGATCGATTCGAGGTCGGGCGGCAGTTCGCCGTCATCGTCCTCACTGAGCCATGCGTCCCGTTTTTCGTTCCAGGTTTCTTCATCCCATAGTTCAAATTTGTTGCCCTGTCCGATCAGCATCCCGGCCTTTTCGAGTCCTGCGAAATCACGCAGTTCGCGTGATACGAGAATTCGACCGCTCCCATCCATCTCAACCTCGGTGGCATAACCGACCATGATGCGCACGATGTTGCGGGCAACCTTGTTCATGCTCGGCAAGCGCACGAGCTTGCGTTCGAGTTCTTCCCAGTCGGGCAGCGGATAGACGAGCAGGCAATGGTCCTTGTCGACGGTGACAACGATTTGGCCATCACAACGGGCGGCCAGCCGCTCCCGATACCGGGTCGGTATTGCCATACGCCCCTTGGCGTCCAGGTTTACTTTGGTGGCCCCTCGAAACACGACGATACGGACGACCCCGGTTTCGCTCTTCTGGCGCGAATCCTGGGCGGGTTGCCCCTTTCCTCCCACTTTTATCCACTTTTCAACACTATAGTGTCGAGGTGTCGGGAGCGTCAACAAGCCCTGGCAATTAATTGTTGTTGTACAGGGACTTAGGGACTTTTAGGTGGCCCAATTCGGGCGAATTGTGGCAGCTCTGGCGCAAGGAAAATCAAATGCTTAGCGATGCTTCCTCGATATGACCTGAAAAACGGGTCTGCAAACGGCGACAGAGCCGGGTTGCGGGTCATTCGGAACCTCATTTGCGCAACGAGCGCGTATTCTCTCGTCAGCACGCACGTAGTGTCAATAAGTAATTGATTATACAGCGAAAACAAGATCTGGGCAGATCCGGTGAGATCGAGAAATCAGGAGCCGGCAATAAGCCGGGTTCTGTCAGGGACAATCATTCATCTGGGACAGCCGTCGCCGACTGCCTCTAGCAACCTACCCGGGAGTCCGCTCGGAACCGGCGGCGGGCCGAAGCCCTACTCCCCTATTTGGTCTTGCTCCAGGCGGGGTTTACCGTGCCGCGAGCTGTTACCAGTCGCGCGGTGCGCTCTTACCGCACCTTTTCACCCTTACCGACCAAGGTCGGCGGTATATTTTCTGTGGCACTTTCCATGGGCTCACACCCTCCAGGCGTTACCTGGCGCCTTGTCCGAAGGAGCCCGGACTTTCCTCTGCAGACCAGAGGTCTACAGCGATTGCCTGGCCGACTCCTGATTTCTCGGACGGGCGATTCTACAGGTCCAGGAGCCGTTGATACAGCGTATTGCGCTTCTCGCCGGTGGCTTTCGCCACGATCCTGGCCACCTCTTTTTTCGGCAAGAGCGCTGCCAGGTCATGTAGCAGGCTGTCACTATCGATAGCCGACGACGTTGCCTGGTCACTACCGGCGACAACGATAACAAGTTCACCTTTTTGAGTGATCTCGTTTTCCATGACCTGTCTGCTGAGTTCGCCGAGAGTCGTGCTGATACATTGCTCATGCATCTTCGACATTTCTCGACCGAGAAAAACCGAGCGCGTCCCGCCGAATACCTCGGCCATATCGGCGACGGAGTCTTCCATTCGATGCACCGACTCGTAGAACACCATGGTCCGGGTTTCATTTGCCAGTCCGGCCAGCGCGTCACGTCTACCCTTCTTCTTCGCCGGCAGAAAGCCTTCGAAACAAAACCGGTCGGTCGCTAAACCCGCGACGGACAGTGCGGCGATCATTGCACTTGGTCCGGGTATCGGAGATACATTGATCCCCGCTTCATGAGCGGCTTTGACCAGCCGATAGCCCGGGTCGCTGATCAACGGTGTACCGGCGTCACTGACGAGCGCGACAGAGCGGCCCGCGGCCAGTTCCCTGATCACCCTTTCCGCGCGATCTGTCTCGTTATGATCGTGTAAGGCCAAAAGCCGCGTTTCCACGCCGAAATGCGATAGCAATCGCCCGGTGTGGCGGGTATCCTCGGCGGCAATGAGATCAACGTCTGCGAGCGTCTGGCGTGCTCGCGGCGACAGATCCTCGAGGTTACCGATTGGCGTTGCCACAACGAAAAGTGTGCCACTCATTGACTACCTTCGACTCTTGAAATTGTGCTTTGGCTATGAAGAAACTCAGACATCGTGCCCGTGAACGAAGCTCCGTGGCAAGCTTTGCGCTGCTGCTGGTGTTGTCACTGTTGCTCAGCGCTTGCGCAACGACCGGTGGCCCCGGCGGCGTGCCGGGCGAAAGCCGTGCCGAACGGCTGGCCGCGAATGGCGATCATGATGACGCTGCTCGGGTATATCTTGGTCTCGCGGCCGAAGCCAGTGAGCTGGAGCGTGACCGCCTGACCTTGCTTGCCGTGGAGCAGTGGCTTGATGCCGGCGACGCCGCTCGAGCCCGCAATACGTTTCGCGCTGTACCGATGCCGGGCAGCTCCGAACTCCGCCGGCTTTGGAACACAAACTCGGCCGCATTGTCGCTGTATGCAGGCGACGCCGACAAAGCACTCGATATTCTCGAGGCCATGAGTCGCCAGCCGCTATCCGAGCGACATCGACTACGCGTCGAAGCGCTGCGTGCCGATGCCTGGATTCAGAAAGGTGATCCGGCTCGCGCTGTCGAGCTCATGATGCACCGCGAGATCTGGTTGCGTGATCGGCGCAGCATCGAGCAGAACCGGCAGAGACTCTGGCAGGGTCTGCTCGTCAGCAACCCGCAGCAGCTTCGCCAAAGCGCACAGCTCGCACTTGACCCTGACGTCCGTGGCTGGCTTGAAATCGGCTCGCTCGCAGCCTCAACCGGCCAGCAGGGTATCGGGTGGGTTAACGGCGCCGTGCGCTGGCGCGACACGCATCCGACACACCCTGCCTTTTCGATCATTGATGACCTCCAGCTGCCAGATGAACTGTCTCTCGACTACCCGCGGCAGGTTGCATTGCTGCTGCCGTTGTCGGGACGGACCGCACCCGCAGGGCACGCAGTACAAAATGGTTTTCTCGGCGCCTATTTCTCGACGGTCGCCGGTCTCGATGAACATCAGACCATTCGTGTCTACGACGTTGTTAGTGAAGGTGGGGCCAGCGCCGCGTATGCGACGGCCGTTGCTGATGGCGCCGAGTTCGTCATTGGACCGTTGTTGCGTACCAGCGTCACCGAACTTGCGAATGACATTCTCGTTCCGGTACCGGTATTGACGTTGAATTATCTTCCGGACGACTCGCTTGCCCCGCCAGGCCTGTATCAATTTGCGCTCGCCCCCGAAGACGAAGCGCGTTCGGCAGCCGGGCGCGCGCTTGCCGACGGGCACACACATGCGGTCGCACTGGTACCAAATAACGAGTGGGGACGCCGTGTCCTGGGGAGTTTTGATGCTGAACTCAAGGCGCTCGGTGGCACGCTCCTCGACTACCGGATGTACACGCCAGGTATCCAGGACTTCTCGAATACGATTGAGGACCTTATGGCCCTCTCCGGAAGCGTGCGTCGATACCAGCGTCTGCGAGCAAACATCGGTGGGCCACTGCAGTTCGATCCGCGCCGCCGACAGGACAGCGAATTTATTTTCCTGGCCGCTGATGCGCCCGCAGGTCGCCTGCTCAAGTCACAGCTGAAGTTTCATTACTCGGGCGATTTACCGGTTTATTCAACATCGTCGATCAACGCCCTGGACGGCCGTTCCAATTCCGACCTGAACGGCATTATGTTTGCTGACATACCGTGGATTATCGCGCCGCAAAGCTGGATCGAGAATCTGCCACCACTGTATAACGAGTACTGGCCCGGCGAACGCCGTCTCGGCCGCCTTCACGCCATGGGCTATGACGCCTACCAGTTGATCGCCGCACTCTTCGCTGCCCGTACGGGGCCAATGCAGGAGATAGATGGCGCGACAGGCAAGCTGTACCTCGATCCCGATGGTCGTGTGCGCCGCAAACTGGCGTGGGCACAGTTCCAGAGAGGTGAGGCGATGGCCTTGCCCGAGATCGAACCCGCCGGTGGCCCGATTCTGGACATTAGCGACGACGCCGAGTTGATGAGGCCCGATGCCGCGGACAAAGAAGCGTGGCCCGAGCCGACACGCGAACTCTAGGATCTGATGCCGAACGACTTGCCGGGGCATTCCTGAAACGTCAGGGCCTGGTGCCAGTCACGACGAACTTCCGCTGCCGTCTTGGCGAGATCGACCTGATCGCAAGAGATGGTGATGCCATCGTATTCGTCGAAGTACGCTATCGCGGCTATAACCGCTTTTCGCGGGCCGGCCTGACAGTCGACATTCACAAGCAACGCAAGTTGATTCGCACGGCGGCGTTGTTCACAGCGATGCGACCGAAGTATGCCAATAGCGTAATGCGCTTCGACGTCGTCGCGATCGACGCAGACGAACATGGCGAGAAGACCATCGACTGGATAAAGGACGCGTTCCGCCCCACCGACTCCCGCCTGTAGGAGCCCGGCCCACCGGCCAATAACGATATCTATACGACACGTCACTCGGGGATGTCACACAGGTCCGGGCACCGGGTACGCGCCCTCAAGTCAGTCACACAGGACCGAAGCCGGCATCTTTGTTGCCGGTATGGCTCCCTGCGGTCCGCTTTACTACCGTCAACAAAGATCCCGCCCTCGGCCTCCCCGGTCATCGCAGAGGTCCGGGCACGGGGTACGCGCGCGAACGTCGTGCGCAGCGCCGCGACAAATTCGCTGCAAGCGGATTTGGACGCACGCAGTGCGCCCGTAGGGCCAGCGACCGCTGGTCACCCCGGACGCCAAAGCAAGCGGAGAACGATGTGAGCGAGCCATGGATGGCGAGCGAGGTTAAGTGAGGGCGCGTACCGCGGGTCCGGGCCTGTGTGACGAGTTACTTGACGACTTTGAGGTGCGGACGCGAGCGCGTCGTTTCGATTTCGGCGTCGGCCTCGGCCTCGCTGACTTTTTGTTCAGTTGTGTCAGCGTCGTGCGAGAAGATCATGCCCTGCCCCGTTTCTCGCGCATAGATACCGAGAACCGACTTCATCGGTACCCAGACATCAAACGGCACACCCGAAAACCGGGCACGGAAGCTGACCGAATCATTGGTCAACTTGAGATTATGTGCCGCCGTCTCGCTGATATTGAGAATGATTTTGCCGTCTTTGACGTGTTCTCTTGGAACGCTGACACCATCAACTGAAGCATCCACCACAATATGCGGCGTATGACTGTTATCGCCCATCCACTCATGCATGGCGCGAATCAGGTACGGTCTTTTTGAACGGCTTGGGTTACTCAACGCGGACGAGTCCCGAATATCTCTCAATACTTTCCCAAGCTTATCATTGTTTGCAGCTTCTGCAGGAAAAGTGACATAACGTGGGATAACCCACATCAATCAGAGATGCATTTCCTGTTCGAGTTCGGTCAGGCTCTGCAAGAATGAGCGCCGCGCGAAAACGCGTTTCATGTAATCCTCGATCGGTTCCGCCTGGCTGCCAAGATCAATGCCATACACGGGCAGGCGCCAGAGTATCGGCGCGATCGTCGAATCGACCAGGGAGAATTCATCGCTGAGGAAATACGACTTCGCACCAAACAACTCAGTGCTCTGCAGGATGCTTTCACGCAGCAACTTGCGCGACTTGCTGCCGAGCTTTCCGTCACCGTTCGACTCGGCCTCCTCGGCCAACGAATACCAATCTGTCTCAATGCGGAACAGAGCCAGTCGGAACTGTGCACGCATGACCGGGTCCACCGGCATTAACGGCGGATGCGGGAATCGTTCGTCAAGGTACTCGATGATGACGCGCGAATCGTAGAGTGTGAGGTCACGATCCACGAGTGTTGGTACCGTGTGGTACGGGTTCAGATCCATCAGGTCTTCCGGCAGATCGTTGCCCAGCACGGTAGAGATTTCGATGTTGATGTTCTTCTCGGCAAGGACCAGTCGCGTGCGGTGACTGTGAATTTCAGTCGGTCGCGAAAACAGGGTCATCACGGAGCGTCGGTTGGCGATAACGGCCATTATTTGACGTCCTTCCAGATTTGCTTCTTGAGCATGACAGCGATGACCCAGAATACGATCAGGTACATCAGGACCCACACGCCCAGCTTGCGGCGTTCGGAACGAATCGGTTCCGAAATGTAGGCGAGAAAATTAACCGTATCGCGAACAAAGTCGTCGAACTCTTCCGCCTCCATCGAGCCCGTTGTCACGTGCTCGAATCCGACGAACTCGTGAGTTGTCGTTGTCGACCCGTCTTCGCGCGTTTCGACGTGCTCCGAGTAAATGGTCTTCTGATATCCCTGCAGCTCCCACAGGACGTGCGGCATACTCGTACCAACCAGTACAATGTTGTCGACCCCCGTTGGACTGTCGGCATCCAGATGGAAGCCCTTCAGGAAGTTGTAGATGTAGTCCGCACCCTTGGCGCGCGCCATCAGCGACATGTCCGGAGGCGCGGTTCCATACCAGCGCGCAGCGTCGTCAGACGGCATCGAGGCCTGAATGGTCTCGAAGGTCTTTTCGGCATTGAACATCAGGTTATCAACGAGTTGCTCTTCCGACAATTCCAGGTACTTGCCGATCGTGTTGAAGCGCACGTATTGCGCCGAGTGGCAACCCGAACAGTAGTTCATGAAGTTGCGTGCTCCGCGCTGCAGCGATGAGATATTGTCCGGGTCGATATCGGCAGACTCGAGCTCGGCGCCACCTCCGGCGGCAAATCCTTGCAAACTGATGAATAACGCAGCCATTGCGATGGTCGGCCGCAACATCTTTAACTTATTCATGGTATTTCACCCTGTCTGGCACGGGTTTCGTCTTGTCTATCGACGTGTAGTACGGCATCAGCAGGAAGAACATGAAATAGAGGACTGCGAAGAACCTTGCTGCCATGACATACGCGTCTGTTGCTGCCTGCAGTCCAAGGTACCCGAGAGCTACAAAAGAGATGACGAAGGTCGTCAGCGCCGTCTTGTACATCCAGCCGCGGTAGCGAATCGACTTGACCCTGGCCCGATCGAGCCACGGCAGGAACAGTGGCAGCACAACCGCGATCGCGAACAGAATAAAGCCCCATAGCTTGCTGGGTACGGCGCGAAGAATTGCGTAGTACGGCGTGTAGTACCAGACCGGCGCGATGTGCTCCGGCGTGGCCGTCATGTTGGCCGGTTCGAAATTCGAATGTTCGAGGAACATCCCGCCCATCTCCGGCGCGAAAAATACCACGCCCGTAAACAGCATCAGGAACACGATGATCCCTACAAGATCCTTCGTCGTGTGGTGCGGGTGGAACGGCACGCCGTCGAGAGGTATGCCATCCGGTCCCTTGTGTTCCTTGATCTCGATGCCATCCGGATTGTTTGAGCCAACATGGTGCAAGGCAACGATATGGACAAATATCAGCCCGATCAGCGACAACGGTAAAACAATGACGTGCAGCGCAAAGAAGCGATTAAGCGTGATGTCCGATATTGAGTAGTCGCCACGAATGAATTCGACCAGCGCATCACCAATACCCGGAATCGCACCAAACAGGGAGATGATGACCTGCGCACCCCAGTAGGACATCTGGCCCCACGGCAGCAGGTAACCTGCGAAGCCCTCGGCCATCAGCACGAAGAAAATCAGCATGCCGATGATCCAGATCAGTTCACGCGGCTTTTTGTAAGACCCGTAGAGCATTGCGCGGAACATATGCAGGTAGACGACGATGAAGAAGAACGACGCACCGGTGGAATGCATGTAGCGAATGAGCCAGCCCCACTCGACGTCGCGCATGATGTACTCAACCGAGGCGAAAGCTTCGTCTGCACTCGGTTTGTAATTCATCGTCAGGAAGACACCGGTCACCAGCTGAATGACGAGCACGACCATGGCCAGCACGCCGAATATGTACCACCAGTTAAAACTCTTCGCCGCGTAATACTCAGTGACGTGGTACTTCATCGTTTCCGTAAACGGAAAACGATCGTCGATCCACTTCATGAGTCCGCCCTGCGGCTTGCCAACTTCTGCTTCGATTCTCGCCATTACGTTGCTCCCGTGTCCTGGCCGATCAGAATCAGGTCATCCCTGACAAACCGGTGCGGCGGAACCCGCAAGTTCGTTGGTGCCGGAACACCCTTGGAGACACGTCCTGCCAGATCGAACTTCGACCCGTGGCATGGACAGAAGAAGCCTCCACCCCAGTTTTCGCTGGGACGTACTTCAAAATCTTCGAGCGGTGCACAGCCAAGATGCGTGCAAGACCCTTCAACAACCAGGTACTCAGGCTTAACCGAACGCGTTTCATTGGCTGCGTAGTCGGGCTGCTGTTCAACGACTTCGGAATTCGGATCGCGGAGATTATCGAGAGACTCCTGCAGGCGAGCCAGCATGCCCTCATCGCGTCGCAGGACGAACACCAGCCGTCCGCGCCACAGCACACGGATCAACTCGCCCGGCTCCAAAGACCCTATCGGCACTTCGACCGGCGCACCGAGCGCTTGCGCTCTGGCACTGGGCTGCAGCGACGAAAGAAACGGAATTGCAGCAAATCCGGCGCCAACGGCCCCGGTAACAACGGTTGCTACAGTCAGAAAATGACGTCTGTTGCGATCGATGCGATCAACGTCGTCCTCACTCATCAGGCACTCCCATACGCCCGGCCGAAAAAAGGTTTGCTTTGGGGCCTCTTTGTCGGCGCGTTTTATTATGCTTTGTATCGATTCTTATAGATTTGCAGCAAGCCCGGTTTGGCGTCAGGATGACACCTGGTCCAGGCCATGGTGCGTAGCTCGCGCGCATTATACACGTGGCGAATCAAAGTTGGCTAGCCAAGTGGCCTTTCCAATTGATTATCAAGGGAATTTAGTTTGGCCGGTTTGAAATCAGCAACGTTGTTTGTGCTGCAATCGATCGTCGTCGGTCTTGCGGTGGCATTCCTGGTCGTGCTGATCCGTCCCGACTTGCTGCCCTCAATTGCCGGCGGTCGCGGTGGCGCGCCGGCGAGCTACGCTGATGCCGTGGAAATCAGCGCTCCAGCGGTCGCCAATATCTTCACCAAGCGGGTCGTCGAATACGCGCCGGCAGCTGGCGAACATGCTCGTTTGGGGGTCGAGACGGCCTATGGCTCGGCCGTTGTCATCGATCCGGAAGGCTACCTGGTCACGAATTTTCACGTGGTGGCCGAGGCGGCTGAAATTCGTGCACAGCTGTCTGACGGCCGGCTCGCAAATGCCCGGGTCGTCGGCGTCGATGCCGAGACCGACCTGGCGTTGCTCAAAGTCGACCTCGGCACTTTGCCGGCAATCAAATTGGGAAATTCGGGGCAGTTACGCGTCGGCGATGTCGTGCTTGCGATCGGCAATCCCTACGGCCTGTCAAAGTCTGTGACGCAAGGGATTGTTAGCGCAACGGGCCGCCACGGCCTCGAGGAACTGGTTACTTTCGAAGATTTCATCCAGACCGACGCGGCAATCAATGCCGGCAACTCGGGTGGTGCACTGATCAACGTCGCAGGGGAGCTGGTCGGCATCAATACGGCCGTGCTCGCGCAGGACTCCGGCACCGAAGGCATTGGTTTCGCGATTCCGGTCGACCTGGCTCGCGGTGTGGTAGATGAAATCAAGAAACATGGTCGCGTCATTCGCGGCTACCTCGGGTTTCAGCCCGACGATATGACCAGCGCGGAAAGAAGTGCGCTTGGCGTCGAAGGCAATGTTGGCATCATGCTGGACGTCGTTTTTGAAAGCAGCCCTGCCGACATGGCCGATCTCAGACGAGGCGACGTTATTGTCGCCATCAACGGTGAAGCGATTTTCTCGCAGAAGCAGGCGCAGCTGGTCGTAGCAGGCACGAGCCCGGGCGATGAGGTCAATATTGTCGGTATTCGCGACGGTCAGCGATTCGAGACAACCGTGATCGCTACCGAGCGTTCCGGCTACGCCGAATAGCGCTACGCGCTCGGGACGCGGCGTATCGTCGCACCGAGCTGGCGCAGCTTCTCCTCGATGCGTTCGTAGCCGCGATCAACATGGTAGATGCGATCGACCAGCGTCTCTCCCTCTGCGGCCAGTGCGGCAAGCACGAGGCTCGCCGACGCCCTCAGGTCGGTCGCCATGACAGGTGCCGCCGTCAGTCGCTCCACACCTGTACAGATCGCTGTGTTTCCTTCCAATTGGATATTGGCGCCCATACGTTGCAATTCGAGAACATGCTGGAAGCGATTCTCAAATACGGTCTCTGTGATTGTGCCGATACCGTCGGCAACCGCGTTCATTGCACAGAATTGCGCCTGCATGTCGGTCGGAAACGCCGGGTACGGGGCCGTCCGAACGTCGACCGAGTGTGGGCGATTGCCGTGCATGTTGATGTCGATCCAATCCGATCCGGTAGTGATATCCGCACCGGCCTCGGAGAGCTTTATCAAAACACCCTCCAACGTCTCGGGCGCCGTATCGATGATCTTGATATGCCCGCCGGTCATCGCCGCAGCAACAAGATAGGTACCCGTCTCAATGCGGTCAGGCAGTACCGAGTAGTCGGTCCCGCCCAGTTTCTCAACGCCCTGAACGGTGATCGTTCCGGTTCCGGCGCCTTCGATACTTGCACCCATTCCGATCAGGAATTTCGCCAGATCCGTCACTTCCGGTTCACGTGCCGCATTCTCGAGGACAGTCTCACCATCAGCCAGGACAGCAGCCATCAGCAGATTTTCGGTGCCGGTCACGGTCACCGTATCGAATACGATGTGCGCACCTTCGAGTCGCTTTGCGCGAGCCTTGATGAAACCGTTTTCCACCGAGACGTCAGCGCCCATTGCCTGTAATCCGGCAACATGCAGGTTGACGGGCCGGGCACCGATTGCACAACCCCCCGGCAGCGACACATCCGCTTCGCCGAACCGGGCAACCAGCGGACCGAGTACGAGAATTGAGGCACGCATCGTTTTGACCAATTCGTAAGGTGCTTCGCGACTGTGGATATCGCTCGCATCGACCTCGACATTCAACTGCTCGTCAACTGTGATCTGCGCACCCATCATCTGCAGCAAGGACAGCGTGGTTGTCACATCCTTCAGGTGCGGAACATTGCGCACGGTAACGGGCTCGGTGGCGAGCAATGTGCCGGCGAGAATTGGCAGGGCCGCATTCTTGGCACCCGATATCGCGACCTTGCCCTGCAGACAGGCACCGCCCTGAATGAGCAACTTATCCAAGCGGATTACTCGCCTGAGCCTGCCATTCGTCCGGTGTCAGTGCGCGAATCGACAGTGCGTGTATCTCGTTACCCACAAGGGCACCGAGACACTTATAAACGAGCTGGTGCCGCGCCAGCGACCGTTTCCCCTCAAATTCGCTCGCAACGACCAGTGCTTCGAAATGGGAGCCATCGCCGACGACTTTGACCGTCGCGCCTTCAAACCCCGCTTCGATCAGGGTGCTTATTTCAATCGGTTCCATGGACGTCAAATGTTACGTAATACCTCAGGGCGCGCAGTGTACCGGGAATGCGCACGGCTTCCCAATGCGGGGCACTGATTGTGTATGATAGCCGGCCCGAAGTGGCTCACCATGCCGAATAGCCTATGGTCGTAAACCTGCTCATTGTCGTCGCCGGCCTCGTGCTTCTGCTCTGGGGCGCGGACCGATTTGTGTACGGTGCGGCAGCTGCAGCACGCAACATGGGCGTCGCGCCGTTGATGATCGGACTGACCGTCGTTGCTTTCGCCACCTCGGCGCCCGAGATACTGGTCTCCGTTGATGCCTCCCTGCGCGGGCAACCCGGACTTGCCTACGGCAACGCGATCGGCTCGAACATTGTCAATATTGGCCTGGTTCTCGGCACCGTAGCGCTCATTCGTCCGATCCAGCTTCGTTCGGCGACTTTGCGGCGCGAGATGCCGGCCCTGCTGGCGGTCTCCCTGCTGACAGTGTCGCTGTTCCTGGATTCCTACCTGAGCCGAATCGACGGCATTGTCATGCTGACGGGTCTCGTAATTGTGATGATCTGGCTCGCCCGTCTGGGCATGCGCTCTGCACCCTCAGATCCGATCAAGAAAGAATATGAGGCCGAGATCCCGGTCAACGTGTCCATGCGCACGGCCATCCTCTGGTTCATCGTCGGATTTGGCACTCTGATGGTTGGCGCGCATCTGCTCGTTGGCGCATCCATCGAGATAGCACAAGTGCTCGGGGTCAGCGAGGTCGTTATTGGCATCCTGCTCGTTGCGTTCGGCACCAGCCTTCCCGAGCTGGCCGTCAGCCTGGTCAGCGCGTTGAAGGGCGAATATGGGCTCGCAATCGGCAATATCGTCGGCTCCAATATTTTCAACTTGCTTGCTGTCATCGGTGTAGCGGCAACTATCGCGCCATCGCCTATGGCGCCGTCGGTCCTGTCCCTGCATATATTCGTCATGGTCGCGTTTACGCTCGTGTTGTTCGCAATGACCTACGACTACGACGGCAAAAGCGAATTATCCCGAATCGAGGGCGCTGCGCTTCTGATCGCATTTATTGCTTACGATACCTACGTGGTGCTGCAAAACGTTAGAATGGACGGATGACACCGACGACCGGGGCCGTAAATGCCGCTCGAGCTCACATCTGACCAACTTCTCGCACTGGCTGCCGAGGTACTCGACATCGAGTCCCGGGCGGTCGACGCACTTCGCAGCCGCCTGGACGCCAGTTTCGCCGCTGCCTGTGAGCTCTGCATGAACACACCGGGGCGTATTGTCGTCACTGGCATGGGCAAGTCCGGCCACATCGGCAACAAGATCGCGGCGACACTCGCCAGCACCGGTACCCCATCATTTTTCATGCATCCGGGTGAAGCCAGCCACGGCGATCTCGGCATGATCACGGGACAGGATGTGCTACTCGCCGTGTCGTATTCCGGCGAGACCGACGAAGTGCTGACGATCCTGCCGCTCGTCAAACGGATGGGTGCGAAAATGCTGTCACTGACCGGCAAACCGAAGTCGACGCTGGCCAAAGCTGCCGATGTGCATCTCGATGTCAGCGTGAGTGAGGAAGCCTGCCCACTGAACCTGGCGCCGACTGCCAGCACCACGGCGACCCTGGCCATGGGCGACGCCCTGGCCGTTGCCTTGCTCAAGATTCGGGGATTCACTGCAGAAGACTTTGCGATGTCTCATCCCAGCGGTAGCCTGGGCAAGCGACTGTTACTTCGCGTCGCCGACGTCATGCGCAGCGGCGATGACGTGCCAAAAGTGACTGCGGATGTTTTGCTCAGCGAGGGCTTGATGGAAATGACGCAGAAAGGCCTCGGCATGACCGCCGTTGTCGACGCTGACGAGAACATCCTCGGCATCTTCACCGACGGAGATTTGCGCCGCGCGCTCGATGCCGGCGTCGATGTACGCAAGACCGCGATGCACGAAATCATGCACACGAAATGCAAGACAACAACCTCTGACATACTTGCTGCCGAGGCAGTGAACGTGATGGAGGAAAACAAGATCACAGGCCTGCTGGTGACCGATGAGGGCGGCCGGCTCGTGGGCGCTTTGAATATTCACGATCTGTTTCGCGCAGGCATCATGTGAGCGCACCGAATTCAAAATTGTCCGCCATACGCCTTGTCGCATTTGACGTCGATGGCGTATTCACGGATGGCCGCTTCTACCTGTCAGATGACGGTGTCGAGTCCAAGGCATTCAACACGCAGGATGGCTTCGGGATTCGCCAACTTATCAACGCCGGTATCGATGTCGCCGTCATCAGCGGGCGGCAATCAGGCGCCGTGGAACGCCGCATGGCAGAACTCGGTGTCACGCACGTCATCCAGGGGTGCAAGGACAAAGTCGCCGCGCTCGGCGAAATCGTCGAAACGCTCGGCATTACGACCGGGCAATGCGCTTACGCCGGTGACGACGTTCCTGACCTGCCGCTATTGAACACAGTCGGATATTCAATTGCTGTCGCCAATGCCGTATTAGAGGTTCGCGAACAGTGCGATTACACAACGTCCGCTGACGGCGGTCATGGCGCCGTTCGTGAAGTTTGCGAACTCATTCTTGCAGCCAGAACTGGAGCACAGCCGTGATCGGTACCCGCGATTTACTGACTATCGCGGTGCTTGCCGCTGGTGCGATATCCACTTGGTTTCTTACGCGATCCGACCAGGTTGATGAGTCCGATACCGTGTCATTTGACAGTACGCAACGCGGTTACTATCTGAAATCTGCAAGAATTCTCGGTACAGGTCCGGACGGGAAGCTGCTCTATGAACTTCGGGCCAGGGAGGCTGAACAACTCGGCGAAGACCGGGTCTCATTTACTGATGTGCAAATCAACTACTCACCACAAAGTGATGTCCCGTGGAGCATCGATGCCGATACGGCGATGATTCATGCAGACGAAAAGCGCGTATTGCTCGAAGGAAATGTGCGGGCGATTAGCAGTGAGGGATTTTCAGGAAACGATACGGAGATTCGAACGCAGTACCTTGAGATTTACCCTGAGGAATTTCTGGCCGAAACTGACGAACGCGTGCAGATTCGTATCGGCCCGCGCAGTCTGACGGCGACCGGCATGCTAGCATCACTGAAAGACAATCAGTTGAAACTGAAATCGAATGTACGCGGGAAATTTGCACCTTGATTGATGCACTCAAATCAATGAACACTCGCCCTCTGCTCCTGCTCCTGCTCCTGCCCGGCTTTGCCGTCTCGCAGACCAGCGATCTGCGGCTTCCCATCACTCTGGCCGCTGACTCCACCGACTACGACGGCAAAAGCTCCATGATGATGTTCCAGGGCCTGCGCCTGTCGCAGGGCACGACCAATATTGAGGCGGACGAGGGTCGCGCCAGCAAGATCGACTTCGAAGACAGCGTCTGGCATTTCACCGGCAATGTCGTGATCGATGTCGACGCAGGTCATATCGAAAGCGAATCAGCCGTATTGACGTTTACTGACACGCAATTGCGGCTCGCGATCTTAGAAGGGTCGCCAGCAACGTTCGAACTGAATCGGCCCGGCAGCGAAGAAACGACCTACGCTCAGGCTGGCAAGCTCAAGTACAACCTCGATACGGGCATCGTCGAATTTTCGGACGACGCCATAATTACGGAAGGCGGTAACCAGATTTCGTCGAGCTTCCTGATGTACAACATCATCGAGCAGCGCATCAACGCGCAGTCGTCGCCCGATGGTAGTGAAAAGGTCAAAATCACTGTAATTCCTGAGGCTGTGACAGCACCCGAGGCAGCCGAGGACGATGTTCCATGAGCATCCTCAGTGCCCAGGATATCTCCAAGAGTTTCAAACTTCGCAAAGTTGTCAAAAACCTGTCGCTCGAAATCAAGAGCGGAGAAGTGGTTGGCCTGCTCGGCCCCAATGGCGCTGGCAAGACAACTGCGTTCTACATGATCGTCGGCCTGATTTCGGCCGATGGCGGCACGATTCTGCTGGATGGGAAGGACCTCACCGCGCAACCCATGCACAGGCGCGCGAAGCTCGGACTCGGCTACCTCCCGCAGGAAGCATCAATTTTTCGCAAGTTGACGGTCGAACAAAACATCCTCGCTATTCTCGAAAACCGCGAAAATCTGGATCGGGCCGGGCGCGAGGAAGAGCTCGAAACACTGCTCGACGAACTGCATGTCGGCCACGTGCGCACGAGTCTCGGCATCAGCCTGTCTGGCGGTGAACGGCGCCGGGTGGAAATCGCAAGGGCGCTGGCCGCAAGTCCGCTGTTCGTTCTGCTGGACGAGCCGTTTGCCGGCGTGGATCCGATCTCCGTTCTCGATATTCAACGCATTATCAAACACTTGTGCGAACGCGACATCGGCGTGCTCATCACCGATCACAATGTCCGCGAAACGCTCGGAATTTGTGGCAGAGCCTATATACTCAGTGATGGCAGTTTGATCGCTTCGGGCTCGCCTGAAGAGATTCTTGAGAATCATCATGTTCGAGAGGTATATCTCGGACAGGAGTTCAAACTCTGAGGCAAACTGGGCACATCGTTAACGGGCAAGCGCGTATTTCCAACGCAAATCTAACTGATGCTTAAGCCAACACTGCAGCTCAAACTCGGTCAGTCTCTGACGATGACGCCGCAGTTACAGCAGGCAATTCGCCTGCTGCAGTTGCCCGTGCTGGACCTGAGTGCGCAAATTCAGGACGCCCTCGAAGAAAACATCATGCTGGAAATGGAAGACTTGCCTGACGTCCCGCAAACGAGCGCGGAAACGACAGCGGAAGTCGAGACCATCCAGGCCGAGGACACCTGGCAGCAGCAATCGGCGGATCGTATTCAGGACGGCGGCTGGAATGGCGAAGGCCGACCCATCAATGATTTTGCTGACGAGTCGGGCAATACACTGCGGGAGCACCTGCTGTGGCAACTCGAGATGGAGCA
>WTCH01000048.1 GCA_013138675.1 Woeseiaceae bacterium
TCGACTAGGAGCTGATCATGAGTGAACAAGATTGCCTGTTTTGCAAGATACTCAATGGTGACGTCCCTGCGGATATCGTCTACGAGTCGGATTCGGCAATTGCTTTCCGTGACGTCAGTCCGCAGGCGCCCACGCATGTCCTGGTTATACCGCGCAAACACATTGCGACGATCAATGACCTTGGCGAGGATGACCAGGAAATCGTCGGAAGCCTGTATCTCGCGGCGAAAGACATTGCGCGTGCAGAAGGGTTATCCGATGAAGGTTATCGGGCGGTGATGAACTGCAACGAAGGCGCCGGGCAATCAGTCTTCCACATACACCTGCATGTGCTCGGGGGCAGGGCTCTCAGTTGGCCTCCGGGCTAGCTCCTCTGGTCCAGCTTTTCGGTTAGAAACAGCAGGCGTCGGTACGATTCGTAGCGCCGTGCGCTGATGATGTCATTCTCAACACCGGACTTGACTGCACAACCGGGCTCACGAAGGTGGCGGCAATTGGCGAAGCGGCAGTCATGGCCGGCCTTCTCGATTTCACGAAATCCCATCACCACTGCGGGAATCGAGTCGAGCGCGGGTGCATAGTCGCGCACGCCGGGCGAGTCGATTATCCGGCCTCCCTCCGGCAGGTCCAGCATCATCGAATTGACCGTCGTGTGTTTGCCTTCGCCCGTTTTCGTCGAAATTTCCTTGGTACGCTGCGTCTGTCCACCCATGAGTACGTTGATGATGCTCGATTTGCCGACACCGGATTGGCCGACGATGATTGCTGTTTGATCCCGGATCACCTGATTCAGCTCTTCAATACCTGATTCTGTTTCCGCGCTGCAAAGCAGTACCGGGTAGCCAGATTGCGCGTAGTCGCCGAGGGCCTTCGTGGTTTCCACATCACCCGTTACGAGATCCGTCTTGTTGAATACGACAACCGAATCCACCCGCATATTTTCGGCGGCAGCGAGATAGCGGTCCAGAATAAACCAGTCAGGTTCGGGCGCAGCGGCAGCGACGACGATCAGAAGATCAACGTTGGCGGCCAAAACTTCGACCTTGCCACGCATGTTCGGGCGTGCAAGCGCGTTTTCGCGGTCACAAATACCAGTGATCAGCCATTCGCCTTCGTTGTCGATAGGCTCGGCGGTCACGTAGTCACCGCAGACCGGCTTCAGTTTCTTGCCCTTGATTCTCGCCTCGACTTCCGTGTCGTCTGCCAGTCGCAGCCGCATGCGTCGACTGTAAGTGGCAATAACCTGGGCTTGGGCTGTTGGCATGCGGGCAGTATGCCAGAAGCCATGGTCACTCAGGACAGGTAAACTAGCGCTTGTACAGACGCACAAAGGGGATCGAATGAACTCAGCGCAAGACGACAATGACCGCACCGGCAACCTGATCTGGATTGATCTGGAAATGACGGGCCTCAATACCGAGTCCGATACCATTATCGAGATCGCGACTATCGTCACGGACAGGCACCTGAACGAGCTGGCCCAAGGTCCGGAACTTGCGATTGGCCATTCCAAAGCGGTCATGGACGCGATGGACGACTGGAACACGCGTCACCATGGTGAATCGGGCCTCACGAAAAGAGTGCTCGGCAGCGATGTGACGCTGCGGCAGGCGGAGCTCGCGACACTGGAGTTTCTGTCCGGTTGGGTCGATGCCGGTGTATCCCCGATGGCCGGCAACAGCATTTGCCAGGATCGGCGCTTTCTGGCCAGGGAAATGCCAGAGCTGGAGCGGTACTTTCACTATCGCAATCTCGATGTCAGCACGCTGAAAATTCTCGCACAGCAATGGGCGCCAGCCGTTGCTAGCGGTTTCAAGAAGGAATCCGGGCATCGGGCGCTCTCCGATATTCGCGATTCAATTGCGGAGCTGCAGTGGTATCGTTCCCGGCTGCTGGATCAGGACACGTTGAACTCGCCGCCATCGGAATGATCGAGAAACCCTACGCCGAAGCTACGGCTCGCAACAGCGAGGCAATTCTTGGCGCCATAGGCGCGGAGTTTCGTGACCTTGAGTCAATTCTCGAAATCGGCTCGGGCACGGGACAGCATGCAGTGTTCTTTTGCCTGGCAATGCATCATCTCGTCTGGCAGACCAGCGACGTGCCCGGCAACCATGGGGGTATCAGGGCGTGGCTCGCCGATGCGTCATTGTCCAATGTACTCGAGCCGCTGGCGCTCGACGTACTTAACGCTGAGTTGCCCCACGAGCGCTACGACGGTGTCTTCTCGGCCAACACAGCTCACATCATGAACCCTGAGGCGGTGGAAGAGATGTTCACGCTCGTCGCGGCGGTTTTGCAGGACAGCGGGGTTTTTGTCCTGTACGGTCCTTTTCGGCAGGGCGGGCGATTCAATACGCCGAGCAATGCAGATTTTCATCGGTCCTTGCGACAGCGTGACCCTGGTATGGGTATTCGGCACCTTGAGGAACTTGACAGTCTTGGCCAACGTGGTGGAATGCGTCGAGTTCGTCTGTACGCAATGCCGGCGAACAACAATCTTGCCGTGTGGGTGAAAGACGGAGGTGTCGCGACATGACGCTTCACAAGGGCGGTTGCCATTGCGGCAAGGTGCGTTTCGAAGTGACTGCGCCCGCGGATATTGAGGTGAGCAAATGCAACTGCAGCATTTGCCGGATGACGGGATACCTCCACTTGATCGTGTCGGAAAACGACTTTCACCTGATGAGTGGCAAGGACGATATTGAGACATACACATTCAACACCGGCGTTGCAAAGCACTGTTTCTGCAGGCATTGCGGAATCAAGTCATATTACGTTCCTCGATCACATCCGAATGGTGTCAGCGTGAATGCAAATTGTCTCGATACAGATTCCATAACGTCGCTCAATGTGACAGAATTCGACGGCGCACACTGGGAAGAGAATATCCATGAGCTGTCGCCGATAAGCGACTGATTTAAAAAATTATTTCCTCTGATAAACGACGACTATGAAACTGACATCCAGCATTCTGGCTTTTAGCCTTTTGATTATCTTTCCGGCGACCCAGGTCCAGGCGGAACCCATGTGGGTGAGCGACCAATTTGAGGTCATGCTGCGCACCGGTCCGAGTACCAGCAACGCGATAGAGCGCATTCTGCCAAGTGGCACGGCCCTTGAGCTCGTTGAACGCGATGATGACGCCGGCTACGCGCGAGTGCGCACCGCGGCAGGTACCGAGGGTTGGGTCCTGACGCGCTACCTGATGGACGAGCCAAGCGCTCGTGAGCAATTGGAAGCACTGACAAGTCGACTGACAAGCGTGGCGGCGCAGGGCAGTTCCCTGACGTCCCAGCTTGACGCTGTGCAGGGCGAGTACGATTCAGCATCGCGGCAAATTGCGACGCTCGAGAATGAAAAACGCCGACTCGAAGGGGAACTTGCCGAGATCAAACGTACGGCGGCAAACGTACTCGCGATCAACAATCAGAACAAGGAACTTCGTGACCAGCTGGCAAATGCCGAAATTCAGGCAGCAACACTCGAGCAGCAGAATCGCGAGCTGACCGGCCAGACAACTCGTTACTGGTTTATGACGGGCGCAATGGTTCTCGTCGTCGGAATGATCCTGGGTATTTGGCTACCGAGAATCCGCTGGCAACGAAAATCACGATACGACCGGTTCTAGACGGATTCACCAGCGAGAAATAACCACGTCTCGATAACGCTATCGGGATTCAATGACATGCTCTCGATACCCTGGTCGAGCAGCCAGCGCGCAAGGTCCGGGTAATCCGATGGGCCCTGGCCGCAGATGCCAACGTATTTGCCTTGCTTCTTGCAGGCGGCGATGGTCATAGCCAATAGCGCCTTGACGGCGTCGTCTCGTTCATCGAAGTCATCGGCTACCAGTGCAGAGTCACGGTCGAGCCCGAGCGTGAGCTGCGTCATATCATTAGAGCCAATCGACATGCCGTCGAACATTTCGAGGTATTGATCGGCCAGCAGGGCATTGGTCGGCAACTCCGACATCATGATGACTTTCAGGTCGTCCTTGCCGCGTTCCAGACCATTCTCTGCCATCAGGTCGATGACTTTGCGAGCCTGCGCTACCGTTCGCACAAACGGAATCATGACCTGAACATTCCTGAGGCCCATATCATTTCGAACCTTGCGAATCGCGGCACACTCAAGCTCGAAGCAGGGTCGAAAGCTCTCGGCGACGTAGCGGCCGGCGCCGCGAAAGCCCAGCATAGGGTTCTCTTCATCAGGTTCGTATCGCTCGCCGCCAATCAGGTTGGCATACTCGTTTGATTTAAAATCTGACATGCGAACGATGACCGGCTCGGGGCTGAAGGCCGCGGCAATGGTGCTGACGCCTTCGGCGAGTTTGTCTATGAAGAATTTCACCGGATCCTCATAGCCGGCCATTTGGTCGTCAATGGCTGCACGCGTGTCGCTGTCGAGATTGTCATACTCGAGCAATGCCTGCGGGTGCACGCCGATCATCCGGTTAATGATGAACTCGAGTCTCGCCAAACCAACGCCTCGATTGGGAATGTTGGCGAAATCAAATGCGCGGTCCGGGTTACCAACATTCATCATTAGCTTGACCGGGATATCGGGTAACGAGTCGAGTTCGATGAGCGTCTCGTCGAAATCGAGCTGACCGTCGTAGACGTATCCTTCATCACCTTCCGCACAGCTGACGGTTACATCCCGGCCATCGGCAATGGCCTCTGTTGCACTACCACAGCCTACGACTGCAGGAATACCAAGTTCGCGCGCAATAATCGCTGCATGGCAGGTGCGTCCGCCGCGATTGGTAACGATCGCTGCGGCGCGCTTCATGACCGGTTCCCAGTCAGGGTCCGTCATGTCAGAAACGAGCACGTCTCCAGGCTGAATTCGGTTCATTTCGCTGACGTCGCGGATTACCTTGGCTGTACCGACCCCAATTTTGTGACCGATGCTACGTCCGTGGATGATCACTTCAGAGCGTTTCTTCAGTGTGAAGCGCTGGATAGTTCGGCCGCTGCGGCTCTGCACTGTCTCTGGCCTTGCCTGCAGGATGTACAACTTGCCATCGTTGCCGTCTTTGCCCCACTCGATGTCCATCGGGCGGTCATAGTGTTTCTCAATGGTCACGGCCATACGGGCCAGTTCGATGATGTCGTCGTCGCTGATAGAGAACGACACGCTGTCGGCCTCGTCAACATCGATCGTTTCGACCGTCTTACCGGGCGTCAGATCGTCGCTGTAGACCATCTTGATCGCCTTGCTACCGATATTCTTACGCAGAATTGGATGATGCCCGCTTTCGAGCGCAGGCTTGTATACGTAGAACTCATCAGGGTTTACGGCACCCTGTACCACGGTCTCCCCGAGGCCATAAGATGCAGTGATAAATACCGCATCCCGAAAGCCGGTTTCGGTGTCCAGTGTAAAAATGACGCCGGCTGAACCGACGTCGCTGCGCACCATGGTTTGCACACCAACCGAAAGAGCCACGACTTTGTGGTCAAAACCCTGGTGTACCCGGTAGGCGATTGCACGGTCGTTGTAAAGCGATGCAAAAACCTGGTGCATTGCGTCAATAAGATGATCCAGGCCTCGGACATTCAGGAATGTCTCTTGCTGGCCGGCGAACGATGCGTCCGGCAGGTCCTCGGCAGTGGCCGAAGACCGTACTGCCACAGCAATGTCCACGCCCCCGGACATTTCGTCCCACGCCGCTTGGATATCTGTTCGCAGGCGATCGGGCAGGGGGGTCTCGAGTATCCACTGCCGAACTGTCTCTCCGGCCTTGATGAGCGCGTCGATATCATCGACATCGAGGTCGTCCAACACCGCAGATATTCGTTGATCCAGCCCGTCCGTTGCAAGAAAATCCCGATAGGCTGCGGCGGTCGTTGCAAACCCGCCAGGAACCGTGACCCCCAGGTTGCTGAGGTTGGAGATCATTTCCCCGAGAGAGGCATTCTTGCCGCCTACAATCTCAACATCGTTCATACCAAGCTCAGCGAGCTTGATGACGTATGGCTCCAATGCTTACTCCCTTGTGTTCCCCAGCAGGACATGGACAATCGATCGAAGGGGAATTCTGTCTATGAATGAACGCACCGTATTTTTTCTGTCGGACCAGACCGGGGTCACTGCTGAGACTCTGGGCCACAGCCTGATTACGCAGTTCGATAGCCAAGGCTATCGGCAAGTGACTTTGCCATTTATAGATTCCGAAGACAAGGCACGAGAAGCGGTCCGAAAAATCGACGAATCCGGTGCCGCAGATACGTCTCGCCCTATCGTATTTTCTACGCTCGTGCAGCCGGATTTGCGCAAGATCGTCAAAGAGGCGAGTGGCCTGCATCTCGATATATTTGATGTATTTCTGGAACCGCTTGAGGCGGAGCTGAACCAGAAACCGTCACATGAGTCGGGTCGGGCGCACGGCATGAGTGACATCAATGCCTACATGAAACGCATCGAAGCGACGAACTTCGCGCTTGCCAATGACGATGGTGGCGTCAGCCGAAACTATGAGATGGCGGATGTGATTCTGGTTGGCGTATCCAGGTCGGGAAAGACACCGACATGCCTCTATCTTGCTCTGCAATACGGTGTGTATGCCGCAAATTATCCACTGACAGAAGAAGACTTCGAATCCGGGCAGTTGCCGGACTTCCTGAAGCAACATACGAGCAAACTGTTCGGCTTGACGATTACACCGCAGCGTCTGCAGCAAATCCGCAAAGAGCGCAGGCCAATGGGTCGATATTCGTCGCCACAGCAGGTTCGTTACGAACTGCGAGAGTCGGAGAAAATATTCAAACGGCTCAGCATACCGTACGTCGATACGACGGAGTTCTCGATCGAAGAAATATCAAGCCGAATACTCGATAGTACCGGTGTAGATCGTCGAGTGCGACCCTGATTTTCTGCATTTGTGACGCGGTTCTGGAATACAAATTGCACGCCTTTTGCGCGTTGATCGCTGTGCTATATTGGCTGCATGTTGCTTGATTACCAACTCGTTCCACAGACGATCGTCAAACCGCAAAGTTTCGTTGGTTTGATGGCGATGTATGAGAGTAACTACCTGCGACTGATGCGGTTGATTCCCGAACTTGAGCGACTTGACGGCTGCTTTCGTTCCCGCGTCGCTGGCGATTGCGAGTTGTTTGTCGACGTTCTTGAGCGGTGTCGCTATACCGTCACGCTCTCGCTCACGTATTTCTTTGAGGGCGAGAACGGTCGCGTCGCTGACCCGGACATGACAGTACGCGCCTACCTTGATGGGCGCCTGGCAGAGGCTATGAGCCTGTCAGGAAATCATCGCCATTCCGAGTTCCGGCGATTAGCCAAGGCGCACCGTGCAGAACTGAATGCGCGATGGCAACGCAATGTTGTCCTGAGCAAGTGGCTTGAGTATCTCTCAGACCAGGGTCACCTGGTTCTGGAGCGTTAGCCGGTCCGGAATTACCTTTGAAAGCAGTTAGCTAAACTGTCGATTCAGTCAGAGATTCCCCGCACGTCTGTTGTCATCATATCGTTCGATAACAGTGTAGTTCTGGCGTCTTACGCGCTGAGTTATGTAAAGAGGGATGCTGGGTGACGAGCCTTACCGCCATTTTCGGAAATTCGGAAGAGAAGCCGCAGGAAGACAGCGAAAAGCTGTTGCAGCTCTATTGGAACCGTGCCGAACTGAAAAAGGAATTTGCGGACCTGCGCAACGAGAAGTTCCGGCTTCAGGAGCGGATCAAACAGCATGAGGGCGCAACAGCCAGGGTTCATCAAAAGCTTAATAATCTTGAGCAACTGTTGCTGGACCCCGAGTGGGTCTACAACGTCATCATCTACTATCAATTGCAGCACCTGAATCTGCGCTGCCAGAGCAAACTCGAAAAATTTGCAGAGCAGCTCAAACAACAGCGTGAAAAACGTCAGCACAGCCAGCTGGTCAGTGGCTGGAATGAAAAACGTGCTGCCGAGGCCGGCGACGTCGAGCGGCAAATCGGTGAGCAGCGAATGCAGGTGCAGATGCTCGAGGACCACCTGCAGGCCGAGCAGCATCGGCTTGTGACGATGAGTGGTTTCATGAGGCTCTTTCGAAAGAGGTCCGTTACGGCAACGCTCGACAATCTGGCAGCTTCGATTGACTCGGCACAGCAGATGGAAGAGAGTCTAATGGCGCAATACGACGAGCTGCAACATCGAATGCCGCCAGATACTCAAGGGCTCGATATTCCGACCAAACGCATGATTAATTTCATGATCCTGTCATTTGCACAGCAAATGTACCTGCACTTCAGATCAGACGGACTGGCCGGAATGGCGAAAGAATCGGGCGACAAGAGCGTTGGCGCCATTAAATATGGTGGCAAAAAAGAATGTGATCAGATTGTCGAGCGAGTGCGCAAACGCATGGAGACATACGACAAGGCAAAAGATTATGACGACATTCTGCAGCAGCGGGCCAAACTCCTCGCGGAGCATGCCATGTTCCGCAGTAACAACGACGCAGTGCCGGCCTCCGGCAGTGTTGCCACAGTGTATGAAATTACCAGTAGGGGCGTGATAAAAAAACGAGACGCCAACTTGCTTGGCGAGGACTACTGGAATCTATCGGAAATCTTAAGTCGCTGAACTAGATATCTGTACGGAACATGTGGCGCCGAAAGCGCGGCATGTCTTTCGCCGAAACACCTGGTAAGCGTGTCGTGAATTCGAGCGAACTCGGGTCACGTAACGACGGATCATCAGCCTCGGACACAGCTCCATTTTCTTCGATCGTCGATTCGGTTCCGGTGTCCGCCACGGATGCTGGTGTGACAGATTTACTGCCATTCACAGTTCGGACGAGCGGTGACTGAATGTCGGTACTGTCAAGAATGGCGTGCAGAGCTTCCGCGCGGCTGTCAGATTCGGGGCAGGGTGCCTGTATTTCGGTGGAGGCGAAAGCAGAGCCACTCAGGGCTCCGAGCAGCAGCAACGCCGGAATGCTCGTCGCACTCCAGGTTACGCTTGTCTGTGGTGCTTTCAGTGTCCTCACCGGCGCTCCAGGTTGCTGAATCAACTAGGTGTTATGGTGGAGTATAACACCAATATACCTTCTTGCAAGAAGTGGCATCAGGGCTGAACTTGGGCAGTTTGCGCCGGTATACCCCCGATTTCCCGCATTACGGCCAAGTCTGTAACAATGTCAGCAGCCTGGTCAAGCTGTACATCCGGCCGTTCCTCGTCATCAAGGTCCTCGAGACTCTCGATTGGCTCGAGAGACAGTGCCAGGCGCCGCTCATTTTCGAGTTCCAACGCGCGCACTCTGTTGGTTTCGCGGTCGGCGCGACGCTCGTCAATGCTCAGTGAGACGAATTCTTGTGACCGAGACTCGCGGCCTTCCTCGATGTACTGCAATAGATATTGGAAGTTCGGATCGGCCTTCGCTCGCTCCGAGTGATTCACGGTGAGCGAGTGGATCGTGTTGTCGAGCGGTTCGCTAGCCCGGAATCGCGTGGTTTGAATCGTGTCCCACGGCAATGCGCTGTCGCGCACACTTTCACCAATTTCTTCGGAATTGATGGGTGAGGGCAGATCGATGTCGGGATTGACGCCGCGATGCTGCGTGCTCTCGCCTGTGACGCGGTAGTACTTGCCAATGGTCAAAGTCAGTTGGCCAAATCCCTGGTCGCCTTCGGGTTGCAGGTATTGATCGAGCGAGTAGAGGTTCTGCACTGTGCCTTTGCCAAATGTCTCCTGCCCAATGATGACGCCTCGCGCATAGTCCTGGATAGCGGCGGCGAAAATCTCAGAGGCCGAGGCGCTGAATCGATTCACCAGAACCCCGAGCGGACCATTGTACGCAACACGTGCAACGGGATCCGGATCGTCAAGTCGGCTGATGCGGCCGTTCGAATTGCGCAGCTGCACAACAGGACCGTTGTCGATGAACAGTCCAGACAACGCCGTAGCCTCGGTCAGGTGACCGCCACCGTTGTTACGAAGATCGATGATCAAGCCATCGATACCTTCTTCTTCGAGATCTGCAATCAGTCGTTTTACATCCCTGGTGGTACTGGCGGCGTCTTCGTCGCCATTGCTCAGCGCGCGGTAATCCCGATAGAAACTCGGCACATCAATAACGCCGATGGACCATTCGCGACCGTCCCTGGGCACTTTGACGATTTCACTCTTGGCCGCCTGCTCCTCGAGCTTGACCTGTCCTCGTGTCAGGCTGAGCTCCTTGTTGCTGTCACCAGCCAGGGCGCCTGCCGGAATGATCTGCAGTCTGACGACAGTGTCGGCAGGGCCACGAATCAGGTCGACGACATCGTCGAGGCGCCATCCAATCACGTCCATCATCGAGCCGTCAGTGCCCTGGGCAACGCCGATGATCTTATCTTCGGGATTCAATGAGCCATCAAGGAAAGCGGGGCCGCCCGGAATGATATTGACGATGTGAACGTAATCGTCTTCAGTCTGCAGTGACGCGCCGATGCCGAAATAGGAGAGGCTCATCTGGATCCGGTATTCTTCGGAATTGCGCGGCGACAAGTAGCTCGAATGTGGATCCAGAGTATGAGCGAACGCATTCATGAAGGTCTCGAATACGTCGTCACTTTTCACCTGGTCCATGCGCTTCAGGTAGCGCGTATAGCGCTTCAACAATACCTCTCGAGTCTCTTCCCAAGGCTTGTCGGTAAGCGCGAGATTCAAGATGTCGTTCTTGACCCTTCGGCGCCAGAGTTCGTCGAGTTCTTCCGACGTTGTGGCCCACAGCGACTCAGTGCGGTCGAATTGATATTGCTCACTGATGGTCAGGTCCGGCTCACTTTCTAATTGTGTGAGGGCGTAGTTGAACCGTTCGCGGACGCGCGTACGGTAGATCGCAAACATGTCGAAAACCGGATCAAGCGGCTGGCTGCGTACGACATCGTCGAGTTGGTAGCGGAATTTCTCGAAATACTCAATATCGCTCTCTAGGAGGTACATGTGATTACGGTCGAGTGACTCGAGGTAACGGTCCATGACTCCGGATGACAGTTCATCATTCACGGCGACATGCAGGTAATGGGATCTTTGTACGAATTGGGTAACGAGCTCGCCAATTTTTTCATGTCGAGATTCCGGCGACAAAAGCTCATCGGTATCCGGCGCCTCGGTATTGGCGACGGCCGGTGCTGCGAACATTCCCAGCAACAGGCCCGCTAACAAGGCGTTACGATGGGTCTTGAGGTCTTTCAAATCTCTCTCCAATATCGGCGTAATGTATTCACAATGAGCCCTGCGGCTAGGCTAGATGCCCAGCGCACTTGGATCAAGGGCATATTTTGCATAACTGCGGGTTAAACAAAGCGGTATTAAATATACCATCTGGAAAAATAGCGATGCGACCACTTACTGTCATTACCGGCATTTTGCTCGGGAGCTGCCTTGCAATCACAGTCAGTCTTGCCGCCGTTCTCGTCGTTTTCCTGATCCTTGGAGACGACTATCCGCGCGTCCAGCATGAATTCGGTTCCCTCGTGTCGAGCATATCCATCTTCTTCGGTATGACCACGATTTCGGCCCTGAGTTTCTATGCGTTGCTGATTAATCATGCGCTGCGACTCTGGGCGCAAGCTCTGATGTGGGCTGGCGTGGCTGCAACGACCTTGTATTTCCTACCTTAATCAAGCAGGCCAGGCTTAGCGTGGGCGTTGTCCTGGCGGCTCGCCTCACGCCGGCTGCGCATACGCTGTTGCAGTTCTTCGCGTCGCTCGTTCAACCAATCGTCACGGCTGGTCGCCGAGTGCTGGCTGCGAAACTCGCAGAAATCGCGGTAGGCCTCGATCTCATGCTCGAGTTCACGGACGACAAGTTCGACCATGATGGCGTCGTCCAGAAAGCCAAGGCCCGGAATATGGTCAGGAATAAGGTCATCGGGTTCGGTAAAATAGGCCAGTGCATTCAATACCCGAGTGGCCTCCTGGTGCGGCAGGCGCCATTCGAGATCAGACATCATGCGAAGTAACAGACGCAGCTTGTCGATGCGCTCCTGGATAAAGCCCGGTGTCCCGGTCGTCCCGATGTCCTGCAGGAGTTCTTCTGCGGCTGCGACGATGTCCTCTGGTGCCATGCGTGCAGCAGCTTTTCGTGCCTCGCGCATGATTAGCCGAAAATGAGTGAGATCGTTGTCGCTGAGTTCGAACGAGACACGCAGGCCCATGTTATTTTCTGCGCTGGTCCCAATTCTTGGCACGGTCAAATTGACCCGTGTTGTAAGGATCGAGACCCGCTTCTTCTTCAGTGTCGACAATCGAATCATCGAGGATTTTGAGGGTCTCATGCGTGCCCGTATCTTCGCGAACGTATTTATTTCGAATCAGCGCATTCTTGCCTGGTCCTCTGTCCTCGATTTTTCCCTCAATACGCGGGTCAAGTTCGACAAATTCGGGTTGCCGTGCGGGCACAGCCTTGGGCGGTTTCGATGAGCGGGATATCGTGTGACCACCTGTGCGGTGCAAATGGGAACCGGTCTGTTTGAGATATGCGCCCGTCCGCCAAAGAGCGGGTTCCGGTGAAGCCTTCCGTGGCGATATCTTGCTGGTCAGCCAGTTGATGAAACGCTTCATGATTGCTGCTCGCGTGCTCGGTGATTTGCTGTGAGTGATGGTGACAACTATAGAGCCTGTCTCAGCCGAGGATGCATCATTGTTAACATAAATTCTAGATAATCATCTCTAGTGTATTGTTGTTAAAGAAAAAAATGTGATTTCGATCACAGTTTTTCCTAGTAGGCGCGCTTTTCGCCAGAGGACGCCTTAATTGCAAACAGCGTCATGCGCAAGATCTGCCAGACCAGGTAGGGCGACAGCACGAAAAACCAGGCCACAAGATCTCCGCCGCGGATGCGTGCGCTCAGGCCGCCAAAAAAGTCGGAGTAGCCATAACCGCCGAAGTCTCCCAATACACTTGGTCCGATCCAGTAGATCGCGATCGGCATAATCACAAATCCGAGGAACAGCAAACCGAAAAGGAGCGCAGTTTCCTTGAGTGCAGTTTGTTTCAAAGTGCCCTGGGCCATTTGCTGTTCTCGTCCACATTGGGAGCAAAATTGTTGACCAGGGTGCAGGAAAGATCAAGCTTTGGGCTTATTCCTGCGACGATGGACGAGCAAACCCATATGGAGACAGGCAACGGCAAACAAGAGGTAGTGCGGCAGTACCCACACCCAGCCGCTGATGTAAATCGTGGTCAAAAGGGCACTAAACCCGGCGAACAGGTAGAAGTAGGGCAGTACGTTGTAAAGGATCTTGGGAATCCAGATCTTGCGTGACATGAACTTGCCCGCATCGCGCGTTATCTGTTGAGTTTCACTGAGGTGTGCCGGCTTTTCGACAGCATTGCTATACATCATTTCGACACGCTCTCCCTGCGTTGATGTAAGGACAATATCGGTTCCGGACTCAGAGTGCCGTGATTGCCCTCACAGTCCACGCGTTTGGCAGGGAGCTCAGTTGTCGCGCTTCGGGCGCTCTTCGTAACGGAATTCAGCCGTACCGATGGTGAGGTTGTCACCGTTGCGCAGAAAGTGCTCTGTGATTCGCACCGAATTCACAAAAACGCCGTTCTTGCTGCCCCAGTCGACAACCCTGGTTGCATCACGATCGCTAACGATCACGGCATGTCGCCTGCTGACACAGGACGCCTGGAGCTTGATGTCATTCTGATCAGTTCGACCTATTGTGAGCCTGTCCTTGAACAGCGGAAATCTCAATTCCTGTCCGTCGACTGAACCGATCAGAACTCGTGTTACCCGGTCACGTTCCTTGTGTGTGCGATTGTCGAAACGCTCTGACATTCTGTCGTCGATTTCGTGGATTACGTCCTCGATTTCGCCGATCGACTCAATCTGCTGGGACTTCTTGGAGAGCTCGGCGAGCAGGCAGTTCAAGGCCTCACTCTTGCTCTCAAGCTGTTCTTCGTTGTGAGCAAGATCGTCTTTGAGCTTGCGATTCTCGCGTTCCAGGTCCTCGATTCGTGATTGAGTCTGTTCCTCGGTCTCATTTAGCTCACGTTCGAGATCGTCGCGAAATTCGCGCGTGTTAACGAGATCGGAGGCGAGTTGTTCGGTAACGAGTTCGTGTTCTATGACGGTGTCCTGCGCCTCGCCTAACTCGAAGCGAATCATGCGAATTTCCTCCGCATGGGACTCTTTGGTGCTAACGAGTTCATTCGCCAGGCTTTCACCTGATGCGCGAGCCTGCTCGAGTTCACTCTCGAACTGCTCGACCTGGTGCGTAAGGTGGTCCAGGTTGCCCTGCAGAGACTCCCGAGTGTTTTCGGCGCGGTCGGTTATCGAGGTGCGCTCCTGGAGCTTCTGCCGGATATCGTCCGCGTAAGACTCCATGCGTTCAAGTTGGGCTCGCAGTTTCCCCACTTCCGCTTTGGCCGAGGCTAGCTCTCCGGACTGGCGCTGATTGATCAGTTGCTGTGCTTCAAAATCCGCGCCGCGGTCCTCGCGAAGATCTTTTTCCAGGCACTCGATTTGCTGGTCTCGCTTCGTGAGCAGCATTTCCTTGCGCGCGAGTTTTTCCCGGGTGTTGCTGAGTTTCTGAGTTAGATCCTTCGTCAGGTCTTCGCGCGCCTCGATCTCAACTTCCAGTCCGGCCCATTTGGCGCGCAGTTGCTCGATATCGAACTGCAATCGATCGATAGTCTCTGTTCGGTTCTGAAGATCCGACTCAAGTTCTGTTATTGAGGGGTCGACTTGCTTGCGTTTCTGGCCGACAAAATCATAGGTATCGGCCAGCGTCTCGAGCTCTGCCGTCGGGTCGTCATCTTCTGTGACTAACTCATTTATGATGTTTTTGTCATTAGCCATCGAGCCATATTAACACGGCAAAACAGGCAGTTATCGATGGAAGTGCTTGCAGGACATTACGTTAAATTCTGCGTGCTAATCGCAGGGAACCGTCCGGCCATCCGCCCAGGTTCGCAAGGCGTGAATCTGCTCACGCATGACAACGGACAAAGGGCGTGTTTGCTCAACTTCGTGCAGGATGTGGCGTGTTTTGAGGTCTTCTTTCAGGGCGTGTGCCGCGTAAAATGCGGCGACGACGGCCTGTTCGATCTCGGCGCCCGAAAAACCGTCCATGGCCTCGGCCAGTGGTTCGATTTCAAAACGGCTCAGGCTCTGGTCGCGGCTTGTCAGGTGAATAGCAAGGATCGAAGCGCGCACCTTCTTGCCCGGCAGGTCCACGAAGAATATTTCGTCGAATCGGCCCTTCCTGACAAGCTCGGGTGGCAGCGAGCTGATGTCATTGGCCGTTGCCACAACAAAAACCTGGCTGTTTTTTTCCGCCATCCATGTCAAAAATGTGCCAAGAACACGTTGCGTTGTGCCCGTCTCGCCGCCACGCCCGGCAAGGCCCTTCTCGATCTCGTCAATCCAGAGCACACACGGAGACATGACGTCTGCAGTTCTTAGCGACTCACGAAGCTTGCGCTCTGTTTCCCCGTGGTACTTGTCGTAGATAGCGCCGAAATCAAGGCGCAGCAGCGGTACCCCGAATATTCCAGCCGTTGCTTTGGCAGCCAGGCTCTTGCCACAGCCCTGAACACCCAGCAGCAGGATTCCCTTGGGCGAGTCGAGATGTGCTGCACTTTCATCGCCTCGAAATACGGACTTGCGTTGTGATAACCAGTCTTTCAGTCGTGCCAGTCCGCCTACATCACTGAACTTCGCCGTGTCGTATTCGAATTGCAGTGCGCCACCACGATTGAGCAGCTCATACTTGGCCTGCATGACGCCTGGCAGGTCGCTCTTTGTAATCGCGCCATCGATGAAAACAGCGTTTCGCGCCAGCTTCTCGGTGTCGCTGTAGGTGAGCCCGGAGAGATTTCGGATCAGCATCTCGTAGGCCTTGGAATCAGCCTGCACACGTGAACCAGGGTGTTCGTTTGTGTATTCATCGGCGACGCGCTGCACGATCTTGCGACGCTCTTTTTCCGTCGGCAGCGCCATGTCGAATCGGGCGCTAAAGGAATCGAGTTCACTCGGCAGTTTTACCGTGTGGCTGATCAGCACGATTTGTCGGGGAATCTCGCGGTAGCGAATGCAGATATCCTTGATGAGTCGGACGTGGAGCGGATCTTCCAAAAACGGGTGGAAATCCAACAGCGCATAGATGCCGGGCTTTGATACGGCCCGAATGTGTTTCAGGACCTCTCCCGGCTCTGAGTTCAGCGGTTGTGGTTCGAGCGCGATGTCGATGCGCTGCAAACCGTCGGTGACGGTCCAGCGAAATAGCGGCATGTACTCATTCGCCGCGCCCGCAATCGTTATCGATTGCAGAAGATCGAGTATGCGCGCCTCGTCACGTGTCTCAATGATCACGATCGGTGTGCGCGAGCGCAGAATTATCTCGAGATCGCGGCGTCCGTCCATCGGCAAATCTAGTTTGTTAAGTTCAGAGAGGCGATAGTACGACAGCCCGGTAGTTTTTCACTGTGCAATGCGTCCGGTTTGTGGCCGGTCAACTTTTCGACAACAGTATTTAAAAGGTCGAGGCTGACTTTTTCGTCAAGCCGCCATAACTCGCGTGCAGCATCGTCAAGGCTCGACTCGCCTGCCGACTTCTCGAGTATCTCGTTGTTCAGCGCGTCCAGAATAGTAACTGCCAACGCGGTGGTTGCGCCAGATGAGGTCGGGCCACACAGGTTGCCGGCAGTTTTAGCCCA